>JAFSAM010000009.1 GCA_017441005.1 Clostridia bacterium
CTGACGAGGGAGCAGAGAAGATCTTTGCCTCCCCTTTGGGGGAGGTGTCAGCCGTAGGCTGACGGAAGGGGGCTTAATGTATAGTTACTTTTTTTTCAGCCCCACCCCGTCTCGGTTACACCGAGACCCCCCTCCCAGAGAAGGGGCGTAGCAGTTTGTACAATCTATATGTTCTATCGGGAGGAGCAAGCCCCTCCCCTACCGATTAGTGCAAAGTTATTCAACTGCGAATAAAACGGTTAAAATTTATTATCGTAATAAAAAAACACTTTAAATAAAGAAAGGGAAAATAATATGAAGATTATTTTCGAGAAAAACATTCTGAACACCGTTCTTTCGGCTGCTATGAGCGCAGTTTCCACAAAGAACATCATTCCCGCTACTGCAGGTATTCTTGTTACCACAAAGGGTAGCGACTGTGTAAACGTTACTGCTTACGACCTCGAAAAGGGTATCACCTCCGATATTCCCGCGCAGGTTCTTGAAGAAGGTCAGTACGTTATAAACGCTATCCGTCTTAATCAGATCGTTAAAACTCTTTCCGACGGCGAGATCATGATCGAGGTCGACGAAAAGTGTATGACTAAAATTACAAACGGTCGTTCCGAGTTCAGCATGCCCGCTCTTCCCGGCTCTGACTTCCCCAGCACTCCTTCTGTTGAATCCGGTAAGGATCTTATAATCCCTCAATCGGTTATGAGAGCTATGATCGGCCGCACCATCTTTGCAGTGGCACAGACCGACCAAAGACCCATTTACTGCGGTGTTTATTTCGAGGTCAAGGGCTCAAAGATAGTTGCGGTAAGCTGTGACTCGTTCAGACTTGCCTATACAGAGCAGGAATGCGATATGAAGAAGAACGAAGAAGCTACGGCAGATATGAGCTTTATCGTTCCCGGAAAGACCTTGACCGAGCTTATGAAGTTTTTGTCCGAGTCCGACGAAGACGTTGTAAAGGTAAGGATCGGCGGCAAGCACGCACTCTTCGAGGTAGGCGACTTTACCTTCTTTACGAGACTTCTTGAAGGTCAGTACATTGACTACAACAGATACATCCCCAAAGACAACAACATTTTCGTAAACGTAAACACCGATGACTTTATGGACAGCCTTGAAAGAGCAGCCCTCATCAGTGAAGAAAAAGCACAGGTAAGAAATTTTGTTAAATGCAACTTCAACGATAATGTGCTCGTTATAACCGCAAACGCAGTTTCGGGCAACGTATACGACGAGGTAGCCATCGAAAAGACGGGAAATGATCTTGAGATCGCATTCACCTGCCGTTATCTGCTTGAAGCACTCAGGGTATGCGGCGTTGAAAAGATCAAGCTTTCTATGTCGGGTCCCCTTCGCGCTATGGTCATCGAGCCTGCCGATTCTGAAGATGCAAAATTCCTCTTTGTAACACTTCCCACAAGAATGAAATAATAAGGGTCTATGATCTGCAAAAAAATAAGGTTCAAGGACTTCAGAAACATAAGTGAAGCCGACATCGAGCTTTGTCCCGAGGTAAACATTTTCTATGGAAACAATGCCGAGGGAAAAACGAATGCACTCGAGGGAATATATCTTTTTGCCCACGGTAAAAGCTTTCGCACCTCGTCAGATAAGGATATGATATCCTTCGATAAAGACATAGCAAACTGCAAGCTCTATTTTGAGGATTCGGTAAGAAGCCACGATATGGAGATAAAGCTTATACGCGGAAGCAGAAAGATATGCCAGAGAAACGGAGTCGTGATCAAAAAGATGTCCGACTTTGTCGGATATTTCAGGGCGGTACTCTTTTGTCCCGAGCATCTGTCGGTCATAAAGGACGGTCCAAGCGAGAGAAGAAATTTTCTCGACAGCGCGATCTGTCAGCTGAAGCCCATCTATCTTGCATCCCTTCAGAGATACAACAACATTCTCAACCAGCGTAACACTCTTCTTAAGAACTACGAGGAGGACAGGCAGTCTTTTGACAGGACGTTTGATCTGTGGTCGGCGTATCTGGCGAGGGAGGCGGCTTTGATCGCACGGGAGAGATACGAATACGTTAAAGTTCTCGACGGATACGTCAACTCGTTTTTCAACGATATGACGTCGGGCAGAGAGTCGACGAAGATGGACTACAGCTGTGCTTTGACCGAAGAAGAGTATTTACAAAAGCTCACAAACAACGTTGAAAAAGAGATAAAAGCGGGTACGACGCTTTACGGCATTCACAAGGACGACATCGACATATATTTAAACGGCAAGGAGGCAAGAAGCTTTTGCTCTCAGGGTCAGCAGCGCTGTCTGGCGCTTGCGATGAAGCTGGGCGAGGGTGAGATATCGAGAAGCGTTACGGGCGAGCATCCGGTGTTCCTGTTTGACGATATCTTCAGCGAGCTTGACTCAAAAAGAAAAGAATACGTTACAAACGGCATAAAAAAATGTCAGGTCATTATCACGAGCTGTGAAAAAGAGGGACTTGAAAGGGTCGCCGGTAACGTGATCGAAGTTACACAAGGTAAGTATTCAAGGATAAAATAATATGTATATTCACCTCGGAAACAAGAAAAATATCCGTGAAAAGGATATAATCGGTATTTTTGATATGGACAACACGACGGTGTCAAAGGTCACACAGAAATTTTTGAACAAAGCGCAGAGCGAAAACCGACTGGTCGTCACCGTCGAAGAAATACCGAAGTCGATCATTCTCACAAAAAATACGGTCTATATTTCACAGCTTGCTCCAAAGTCACTTTACGGCAGGCTGACCGACAAAGAAATAAGATAAACAAGATCAAATAAAGGTTTTTAATTGGAATTTTTGGCGGTTTTACGATAAAACCGTGCAGAAAAAAGGAGAAACAGTAATGAGCGAACAGACAAAGCATAACAACTATGACGAAAATCAAATACAGGTGCTTGAGGGACTTGAGGCTGTAAGAAAGCGTCCCGGTATGTATATTGGTTCGACGTCGATCAGAGGACTTCACCACCTCGTATACGAGATCGTGGACAACTCCATTGACGAGGCTATGGCAGGTGCGTGTACGAAGATCATAGTTACCCTCCACGATGACGGCAGTCTATCCGTAAGGGATAACGGACGAGGCATACCCGCGGGCATACATCAGAAGATGGGTATTCCTACCCCCGAGGTCGTGTTTACGGTACTCCACGCGGGCGGTAAATTCGGCGGCGAGGGATATACGATCTCAGGCGGTCTTCACGGTGTCGGTGCGTCTGTTGTTAACGCTCTTTCCGAGTGGCTGGTATACGAAAACACAAACGGCGGTACCTGTCACACCCAGCGCTTTGAAAGGGGCAAGACCGTAAGTGAATATAAGCTCAAAGAAGACGGCTGTACGACAAACGGTCTTTACGTAAGGTTCAAGCCCGACGCTGAGATATTCGAGGAGGTAGTTTTCGACTACGACACGCTCCTCAACAATATGAGAGAAAGAACGTTTTTGAATGCCGGTACAAACATCGTTCTCCGCGACGAGAGACAGGCGGAGGTCATCGAAAACGATCTTTGCTACGAGGGCGGTATCAAGAGCTTTGTTCAACATCTTAACACTATTAAGCATTCAAACGTTATCCACCAGGATATTATCTATATGAACGCGCGCAAGGATGACACCGTAGTCGAGGTCGCAATGCAGTACAACGACGGCTACAACGAGACTATGATGACCTTTGCGAACAACATCAACACAATTGAGGGCGGTACCCACGAGACGGGCTACAAGGCGGCTCTGACAAGCGTTATCAACGACTACGCAAAGAAGCACAATATGATCAAGGGCGACGACAAGCTTTCGGGCGAGGACACCCGTGAGGGTCTTTGTGCCGTCATCAGCGTTAAGCTGCGTGATGCGCAGTTCGAGGGTCAGACAAAGGCTAAGCTCGGCAACTCGGATATCCGTTCCATTGTAAACAATTTAGTTTCACAGAAGCTTTCGGAATTCTTTGAAGAAAATCCCGCCGTCGCAAAGGCGATAATCGAGAAAACGCTTGCGGCTTCCCGTGCAAGAGAGGCGGCAAGAAAGGCGAGAGAATTAACAAGAAGAAAGGGCGTTCTCGAGGGCGTCGGTATGCCCGACAAGCTTGCTGACTGTCAGGAAAGAAACGCATCGCTGACCGAGCTCTTCCTCGTAGAGGGAGACTCCGCGGGCGGTTCTGCAAAAGAAGGACGAGACAGCCGATTCCAGGCTATCTTGCCATTGAGAGGTAAGGTCCTTAACGTAGAAAAGAGCCGAATCGACCGTGTTTACGGAAACACCACCATTATGCCCATCATTCAGGCACTCGGTTGCGGAATCGGAGAAAGTTTCGATATAGACAAGCTCCGTTACGGCAAGATCATCATAATGGCCGATGCCGACGTCGACGGCTCGCACATTCAGATATTGCTTCTGACCTTCTTCTTCAGATATATGAAAAAGCTCATCGAAAACGGTAACGTCTATCTTGCGACTCCTCCGCTTTACAAGCTGAAGAAGGGTAAGACGGTTAAATACGCATACTCCGACAAGGAGAGAGACGAAAAGATCGAGGAAATGGGAGGAAACGTCGAGGCAAGCAGATATAAGGGTCTCGGTGAAATGAACCCGGGTCAGCTTTGGGAGACGACCATGGACCCCGTTTACCGCACGATCAAGCGTGTCACAATTGAAGATGCAATGACTTGCGACGAGACGTTCTCAATGCTGATGGGCGACGAGGTCGATGCAAGACGTGACTTCATCGAAAAGAACGCACAGTACGTAACAAACCTTGATATCTGATTTTATTCTATAATTATGAAAATAGCGACGGTAACACTTAACCCTGCGATCGACAGGAATATTATATACGATAAAAGCCTTGAAGCGGGCGAGCTTAACAGAGTCTCTCCTGCTTTGGTAAATGCCGGCGGCAAGGGGATCAACGTCTCGCGTATGCTCAAAAAATACGGTGTCGACACCTACGTTTTCGGGCTGAACGGCGGCAGAACGGGTAAGATGCTTGACGATATTTTATCGGACGAGGGCATCGAGACCCATTTTACAAAAACCAACTGCGAGACCAGAATGAACGTCAAGATCACCGATGCCGACTCGAAAGAGACCGAGATAAACGAAAAGGGCGGGCCGGTAAGCGAAAATGAGCTGAAGGAGCTTATAAAAACGCTGATAACGTCGGATGCCGAGCTTTTCGTGATAGGCGGAAGCACTCCTATGGGACTGTGTGACGATACCGTTTTCAGGATAGTAAATGCGTTGAAAATAAGCGGCAAAAAGGTCATTACCGATATTTCGGGTGCACCACTCGTCAAGGCGGTCGAGGCAAGACCGTATCTTATCAAGCCGAACAGAGACGAGTTCTGTCAGCTTCTCGGCTACACTCCCGACAGAGACAAATACTGCCGCGAGGCTATGGCATTCTACAGCAAAACGGGGATCGAGATCATACTCACGATGGGTAAAGACGGCGCTTGCTACTCGGGACGTGCGGGCGACTATCGCATAATCAACCCCGAGGTCAAGGCAAAAGGCTTTTCGGGTGCGGGCGACACGTTTTTGGCATCCTATATCTACGGCGTGACAAACGATATGGATATAAGAGAGGCTTTGAGGTTCGCATCGGCGGCAAGTCTGTCGAAGGTCGAGCTCGAGGGCACAAACCTCCCCGATATGAATACCGTTCTCGGCAATATGTCCCGCATCACGGTAAATGAAATGTAGATAAGTAATAATGTAATAATGAAGGTAATAAGAGTCAAAGTGTATCTCTCCCTCCGTCTCGCCGCCCAAGAAAGTGGAATAGTGAAGTATGTATAGCGGCGAGCCACCTCCCCCGTCAGGTGGAGGTCTCATTGGTGCTAATCAAAGAAAAAATAGGTTTGCGATACAAAATGTTCCTTTTATTATTACAATTTGTCTCAACTGCAATAAAGTTTATATAAGTTTTTATATAAACAAAGTTTTAAACAATAATTTGCACAGCCAAAGACCTCCATCTGACGAGGTAGCGAAGCGGCGGCGAGGGAGTGAATGACAGTCCGGTGGACTGTCAGAGCCGAGCCGTGACCGAGCCTCAGCGAGAAGGTGGCTCACCGCTGTACAGATATTGTTTTAGCAATTACATTGGCGGTGAGACGGAGGGAGAGAAAAAACAAACTCCCCCAAAACAACAGAAAGAAAAAAACTTTCCGGAATACCGTTATGAAAAAATACAACAAAAACAATATTCCACTTGCAAAGCAGTTACGAAAAGAGCAAACAAAATGGGAAAATGATTTATGGTATAAATTTTTGAGAAGCTACCCCCTTAGGTTTCAAAGACAAAAAGCCATCGGAGATTATATTGTGGACTTTTACTGTGCAAAAGCAAAGCTCGTTATCGAGCTTGACGGCTATTATCACACAACGGTTTCGCAATTTAATGAAGATAAAGAAAGAAGCGAATTTTTGACTAAAATGGAACTCAAAGTCATTAGGTTCAAAAACGAAGAGATCGAACATGACTTCAAAAGGGTGTGCAATCAAATAGATCATATAGTAAAGAATAATATTTAACAATAAACAACACACGAAAATCAAACTCCGAAAGGTGAAAAAATGGATACAAAAGAAAATTTGGAATTCAACGATCAAAAAATACTCGACGTTGGACTGTCAAAAGAGGTTAAAAAATCGTTTATCGACTACTCGATGAGCGTTATCATGTCACGTGCGCTTCCCGACGTCAGAGACGGACTGAAGCCCGTACACAGACGTATTCTTTACGCTATGTACGAGGACCACCTTACCCACGATAAGGACTTCAGAAAGTCGGCTACCACAGTCGGTAACGTGCTCGGTAGATACCATCCCCACGGTGACGCGGCGGTTTACGATACGATGGTAAGATTGGCACAGCCCTTCTCGCTCCGTTATCCTCTTATCGAGGGTCAGGGTAACTTCGGTAACATCGACGGCGACAGCGCCGCTGCTTACCGTTACACCGAGGCGAGAATGCACCGCATTGCCGACGAAATGATGAGCGACATCGAAAAAGACGTCGTCGACTTTATGCCGAACTTCGATAACAAGCTGAAGGAGCCTACCGTTCTTCCCGCAAGATTCCCCAATCTTCTGGTAAACGGTTCTGTCGGTATTGCCGTAGGTATGGCGACAAACATTCCTCCCCACAACCTCGGCGAGGTGATCGACGGCACGATCTTTTTGATGGACAACCCCGATGCCGAGGTAACTCAGCTTATGGAGTTTATCAAGGGCCCCGATTTCCCGACGGGTGCGACCATCTGCGGAAGCACAGGCATTTATTCGGCTTACACAACGGGTAAGGGCAGAATAATCGTCAGAGCAAAGTCGATTATCGAGGAAGAAAAGCACAGGATCATCATTACCGAGATCCCCTATCAGGTGAACAAGACAACGCTGAAGCTGACTCTTGCAGAGTGCGTTAAAGACAAGAGAGTCGACGGAATCAGAGATATCCGCGACGAATCGTCGGGCAGAACGGGTATACGTATCGTCATCGACTGCCGTCAGGACGCAAACTGCCAGATTATTCTCAATCAGCTCTATAAATATACACAGCTCCAGGATACCTTTGCCGTAAATATGCTGGCACTGGTCAACAACGTTCCCCGCGTGCTCAACCTTAAGGAGATGCTGGGCTACTACATTCAGCATCAGGAAGAGGTCATCGTAAGAAGAACAAAGTTCGAGCTTGACAAGGCGCTTAAAGAGGCTCATATCAACGAGGGCTACAAGATCGCTACGGATAATATCGACGAGGTCATTCACATAATCAGAAGCTCGGCATCCATTCCCGATGCAAAGGCTAACTTAATGGCAAGATTCGGTCTGTCCGAGATACAGGCGCAGGCGATCGTCGAGATGACGCTCGGCCGTCTCTCCGGTCTCGAAAGACAGAAGGTCGAGGAACGTCTCGCAAAGCTTTATGCCATGATCGAGGAATACAGAGCTATTTTGGCTGACGAAAACAAGATAAAGGATATCGTAAGAAACGACCTTATTGAAATAAAGAACAGGTATGCTGACGGCAGAAGGACAGAATGCGTTCCGCTTGAAGAGGAGATCGTGCTCGAGGATCTGATCGAGCGTCACAGAACGATGATCACACTTTCGCACGCGGGCTACATCAAGCGCCGTCCCGCCGATTCCTATACCGCGCAGAACAGAGGCGGTAAGGGTATTATCGGTATGACCACCAAGGACGAAGACTTCGTCGAAATGGTAGTCTCCGCCGACAGCCATTCCAACCTCATGATGTTCACTCAGAAGGGCAAGGTATTTACAAAGAAGGCTTACCTCATCCCCGAGGCAAGCAGAACGGCTAAGGGCACGAATATCGCAAATATTCTCGAAATAGATAAAGACGATAAGATCACTGCCATGATCGATATGGAACGCTTCGATATGGGCGGATACTTGACAATGGTAACCAAAAACGGTATCATCAAGCGCACACCCGTTGAGGAATACGAATACCAGCGTAAGGGCGGTAAGAAGGCGATCAACCTCGATGAGGGCGACGAGCTCGTATTCGTTGATCATACCACAGGCGAAAATGAGATCGTTGTTGCGACACGAAACGGTCTTGCCGTCAGATTTACCGAGGACAAGGCAAGAGTTGTGGGCAGAACGTCGAGGGGCGTAATTGCGATCAGACTTACCGACGGCGATACGGTCGCGGGTGCCGCTGTCGTCGACAACAGCAAGACGCTGCTGTTCATAACCGAAAAGGGCTTCGGCAAGAGGACCGCATTCGAAAACTTCCCCGCACATAACAGAGGCGGTAAGGGCGTTATCTGTCATAAGGTCTCCGAAAAGACCGGCAGAATAACGGGTATTACCCCCGTCGACGATAACGACGATATTATGCTTATTACCAATGACGGAACGGTCATCAGGACCCACGTTGACGGCATATCCACTTACGGAAGAACGGCATCGGGTGTCATAGTTATGAGACTTTCCGAGAACGCTTCGATCGTAAGCTTTGCAAAGGTTTCCAAAGAAGAGGAAGAAGAGCAAAATGAAGAAACGGAAAATAACGAGTAAGCTTTTGGCTGTTGTAATGATCCTCTTGACGGTCTTTCTTACCTCCTGCGGAGGAGGAAATATGACCGACGAGACGGCAAGAGCAGAGCTCGAAAGACTGCTGCCGATATCTTATGAGCTAAACGAAATATTCTGGGGAAAGGGTCTGCCCTATGTCGACGACGGCTCGGGCAACAGATATATGCCCGTTTCTCCCGACTGCCCCTACCAATCGGTAAACGAGATCTTGGATAAAGCTTCGACGGTCTTCGCCGAAGAGTATCTTAACGATATTAAGGGCGGAATTTTCACAGACGGCGACGGCTTTGAGCCCAGATACTTCGACCTGAACGGTGTTTTGATGGTCGATAAGACCAACGTAGGCTTCAACGTTAAGGGCAACGTGCTCATCGAAACGGCAAAAATAAAAGATCAGAACAGGGGAATGTGCGTTGTTAAGGCAGAATATGCCGACGGCGGCAAGACCGAAATATCCCTCGTTCTGTCAGATGGCGTGTGGTATCTGAACAGCCCGTCATATTAATTAATGTTTTAAATATTGTGTTTTATATACTTGGAGGAAAGACAAATGGGAATTTATGAAGAATTGCAAGCGAGAGGGCTCATCGCTCAGGTAACAGACGAGCCCCAGATCCGCGAGCTTGTAAATAACGGTAAGGCAAAATTTTATATCGGCTTTGACTGTACCGCAGACAGCCTTACGGCAGGTCACTTTATGGCACTCACTCTTATGAAGCGTCTCCAGATGGCGGGCAATACCCCCATCGCATTGATCGGCGGCGGCACGACCATGATCGGTGACCCCTCGGGCAGAACCGATATGAGAAAGATGCTCACAAAAGAGGACATCGACCACAACGCAGAGTGCTTTAAGCGCCAGATGGAAAGATTCATCGAGTTTGGCGAAGGCAAGGCTATGATGATCAATAATGCCGATTGGTTGCTCAAGCTCAATTACGTTGAAATGCTCCGCGAGGTAGGCGCTTGCTTCTCGGTCAATAATATGCTGAGAGCCGAATGCTATAAGCAGAGAATGGAAAAGGGACTCTCGTTCCTCGAATTCAACTATATGATCATGCAGTCTTACGACTTCTATTATCTGTATAAGAATTATGACTGTAACCTGCAGTTCGGCGGCGATGACCAGTGGTCAAATATGCTCGGCGGTACTGAGCTTATCAGACGTAAGCTCGGTAAGGATGCAAACGCTATGACCATCACCCTCCTCACCGACTCCCAGGGCAAAAAGATGGGTAAGACCGCGGGTAACGCAGTATGGCTCGATCCCAATAAGACCTCGCCCTTCGAGTTCTATCAGTATTGGAGAAACGTCGGCGATGCAGACGTTATGAAGTGTATTAAGATGCTTACCTTCCTTCCCCTCGACGAGATCGAGGCTATGGAAAAATGGGAGGATAGCCGTATAAACGAAAAGAAGGACGTGCTCGCATTCGAGCTTACCGCCCTCGTTCACGGTAAGGAAGAGGCTGAAAAGGCGAGAGAAGCTTCCCGTTCTCTCTTCTCGGGTAACGGCGGCGATGACTCCAATATGCCTACAACCGTTCTTCCCGCTTCTGATGCCGAAAACGGTATGAATATCGTCGATCTTATGATTGCTTGCGGCCTTGCGGCAAGCAGAGGCGAGGCAAAGAGACTTATCCAGCAGGGCGGCGTTTCCGTCGATGGCGAAAAGGTCGCAGATATCGGATTTACCGTTTCTGCCGATGCCCTCAAAGCAGGCGCGAAGATCCGTAAAGGTAAAAAGATCTTCCATAAGGCTATTATTGACTAACCCCCCTCCGCTTTCTTTCGCCCGCTTTCTTTCGAAGAAAGCTTGGCAAAGAACTTAGCTCTACTGGTCTGTACAAGCTATATAAGTTTGTGCAGACCTTTTTGTTTGTGCTCCCCAAGCCTCTCCCTCCGGGAGAGGTGGCGGCGAAGCCGACGGAGAGGGATAAAGCACAGCCAAAAGCCTTCTCCGGTGGGTAGCGAAGCGGCGGCGAAGCCGACGGAGAGGGATGATGAAGACAAAGACCTTTGAATCTCTTGGTCTGTGCAAACTATATTAGTTTGTGCAGAC
>JAFSAM010000010.1 GCA_017441005.1 Clostridia bacterium
CTCTCCCTCCGGGAGAGGTGTCGGCGAAGCCGACGGAGAGGGATAATGCCAAACAAAGACCTCCACCTGACGGGGTAGCGAAGCGGCGGCGAGGGAGTGAATGACAGTCCGGTGGACTGGAAAAAGGGTTCCCCGAAACGCACGAAGTAAGTTTTGGGGGGTCCTGTGGTAGGGGTTCCCCGAACCGAGCTTGTCGAGGTTTGGGGGTTCCCGTGGTAGGGGTTCCCCGAACCGAGCTTGTCGAGTTTTGGGGGTTCCTGTATGAGCGAGAACTGCCCTCCGCCTCAGCGAGACGGTGTCACGAAGCGGAGTGACGGAGGGAGAGAAAAAGCAAAATGGTAAAGTGCATCTCTCATCCCGTTTACGGCAAAGCATAGCAATTATTTTTTTCAAAAAATAACAAAAACTATTGACAAAACGTCTACACTTTGCTACACTGTAACTGTAGACAAAGTGTGTTAAGTTGCAACAATACATATTTTTGGAGGAATTGATATGGAAAATAACGAGAGATTATCAGATGCCGAGATCGCAATAATGAACCTTTTGTGGGAGACAAAAAAGCCTATGAAGGTAAGCGAGATAGTAAAAAGCCTTGCAGATACGTATAGCTGGAAGACACAGACAGCTCACGTGTTGATGTCGAGACTGAGCGCGAAGGGGTATGTCGATGCCGACAGAAGCGGCTATTATCACAAGTTTTTTCCAATAGTCAGCAAGGAGGAATATCTTGTTTCCGAATCGGTACAGCTGTGCGACCGAGTTGGCAGAAGTGTACCGTCGATGGTAGCGACGCTCATTTCGTCTGACGGTATAAGTGAATCCGAGCTTGATGAGCTTACAAGGCTTCTCGAGGCAAAGAAACAGGAGCTCAGCGAAAAGAAGGAAGGATAAATATGTACGATTTTTTGATTACACTTTTGGGAATATCCGCAGTATTGGCAATAGTATCGCTGGTGTTATATGCTTGCAAGGGAATATTGCGCAAAAAATTTTCGGCTTCGTGCAGATATTTTTTGTGGTTGATAATAGTCCTTCGCTTGTGCATTCCCGTAACTGCATTGAGCGGGCAGAGCTTGATCAACATTCCTTTTCCGCAGGCATTTCAGTCGGAAAGTGTATATGCTACCGAGGTTACACTGCCTAACGCTGAAAACGAAAAGAATGAAGTGCCCGATAATACTCCGATAGTGCCGAGCGAGACGGGGAAGTTGCCGAACGAAAACTATGAAAACGAGTTAACCCCTCCACCGATAATAGAAAGCGGTGAACAGTATGTACCCGTCGTGCCTCCTTTTGTAGGGGATGTTGAAAACCCCGTAATAAACAATGCCCCCGAGACCTTTCCGAGTGCTTCGGCGATGAATACTCCGACAGTTCCCGTCATTCCCGATAACGGCAATGCGGAAAACGAAAGCCTGCAGCCGTATCAACCCGCAGACGGTAGCGAGACCGCCACACGTCGAATAAACTATTTTGCCGTTCTGGTTGGCATTTGGGCGATTGGTGCGATTGGATTTTTAACCGTTGATATTGTAAAATACTTCGCATTTTTGAAGGAAATTAAGAAAAGCATCATTCCCGCCGACGAAGAACTTGAATGCATATACAAAGAAACGGTCAGCAAAAGAAATATAGCAAAAGCTCCTAAATTATATGTTTCGGATGCGGTTACAAGCCCGATGCTCGTGGGCATATTTAAGCCTATGATAATTTTACCGATGCTTACCCTCGACAATGAGGCATGGTCGGGCATAATCAGCCACGAATTGACCCATTATAAACGCCGCGATCTTTGGGCAAAGCTTGCTTCGCTGATAGCAAGGTCATTGCATTGGTTTAACCCTATGGCGCACGTTGCCGTCAAGATGATGAACGAAGAAATGGAGCTTTCCTGTGACGAAAAGACTCTGAAAAACGTATCCGAGGAAAGCCGCCTGAAATACGGTACTGTAATGGTGGACATTTTAAGAAACTGCAAGGGCAGGGTGAACGCATTTTCCACCCATTTTAACCCGAACAGAAACACCGCCAAGGGCAGAATAATGAACATCCTCGACAGCACGAAGAAGAGAAGGGGCATATCCCTTGTATGTCTGTGCCTCGTGCTTTGTATCGTTTCGGGCTCGGTGTTCGGATGTGTGAGCAACTCCAAAGGAAATGATGAAAAGAGTACAGAGAATATGGGCGAGGAGATATCCGACACCAAAGAGGACGAGACAAATAATGAGCCCACAAAAGAAAAAATAGATTATTTTTACGAATATGTAAGGATCGACAATATAAAAAACAGCGACAGCACAATATTTGAAAAGAATGCCGATTTTGAGGATCTGAGCAAGAACGATATGTCCGTCTACAAATTCACGACACTTACGGATTTCAGTTCGTATATAGGCAATTATACCGAAAGATCAAAGTATGACAGCACGCTTTGGGTATCAAATTTATCTTATTACGATCCAAAATCTCGGGGCACGAAATACGGCAACCGATTCTTTGTAGACAATTGTCTGATCGTTGTACAGACGAAGGAGGAAGCCGACAAACGCTATGTAGTCTCCGATCTGAGTAAGGAGGGCAGCAGTCTTGATATCGAGCTTTATCCCGTCGAGTACGAATCGGATGTCGAGGGGCATACCTGTCAATTCTATATGATCGAGGTGGCAAAGAGCGATATACGCGACATAACCGAGTTTAACGTTGAAGTTTTCGAACCTACCGATTCGTATGACGATAGACTGTACTATTCCAAGGAAGCCGAAAAGGTAACGTGGGATTACCCGACCGATAAAACAAAGGTTGAGAGAGATGAAAACGGCGTATACAAAACGGTAGAATTCTATACAAACGATCCGACATGGCGGCTTTACTTTGAGATAGGCGGACCGTATCTGACGCTTACAAACGGCAAGGTGGCATATACCTTTGACGATGAACGCAAAAATACCGATCCGACGTATGACTGTATGTTTTTCCCCACAAGCGGAGAACAGAGTGCAGCCGCAATAATATCTCCCGACGGTCATTATGCAGCCGTGCTGTATAGTAGACTGAGATTTGTATACGGGCAATACAATTCGACTTCAATGCGAGTGATCGACCTTACTACCGGACAGACGGTGGAAACAAACAGCGGTTATTATGAGTATATCTTTTCCTCCAACCGACTCAGCACCAAATATTTAAACAGCTATTTACCCATTGAAGGGTATACAAAAGTGCTGTTTTATATGGATACACAAGCCGAATTTATCGACAGAGATACACTGCTTATCCACAGACAGCTTTTGACCGAGGACGGCAAGATACGCTTGTATGACAGACAGGAATACAATATCGGACAGCCGATCGAAAAGGATTTTGCTTCTTATGGAGAATATACCGGTATACTGAAGGATGATGTAAAAGAAAAAGAAAGCATCGAATATACGTATGTTGAGTATAGCCCAAATGAGCCGGCAGACAGTATAATAGACTGGTCCGACAGCACCGATCTCAGCGGTTATTCGATCAAGCTGAAGGTGCCGACAGGTTGGGAGTATCAAGCAGGCAGTTATTCCTTACCCGATTCATCGGTGGGAGTTGATTGCTGGCACGTGTTCAGCGTGGAAAAAAATTACATTTTCAAAGATGATTTTTTGGATTATGCTTCTCCCGACAGAAGATATACCGAGGACAGTCCCCATTCGTTAGTTACCGTTCCGCATAATCTGAAGGAGTGGAAGATAACACGCGGTACGACAGCACAAGGGTACGATTATATTGCGTATGGCTCCAAATATTATTTGAGAGTGACCGACGGATTGGTGTGGACGATCGAGTTTAAGAGCGGCGTTTCAATGGAGGCTTATGAATTAAAAAACGACATTATCAACTCGGTTATATTGGTGAAAAAGGATGTTGACAGGACTGTTGTCTCTTTAGATGAGATCGACAGACTTAACGTTGACGAAAGTCTGAAGAGTATGGCGAAGGCGCTTCTCACAAACGATACGGCAACGATGGAAAAGCTTTCACGTTGTGAGAGCGGCACGTACAATGAATACAAAAAGGTCAAGTTTGGTAACTACACAGTAAAGGTATCGGCGCAAAATCGCAATCGTCTCGAAATCACGGTCGACGTTGAAAATGTACCCGAGATACTTTCCTTTGCCTCCGATCCCGATAATAACGTACTGTTCTATATCGAGCTTGGTGTAAACGGCATTTTCCCGACGGTGGGAAGCGAAGTCAAGCCAAATGGCGCATATTATACCAAGGAGTCTGCATTTTTGCGCAGCTGGTTTGGGACACCTTCGTTTGACTATGACATAAAGAGGGCGGCGGACATCCCCGCCGATAAGCTTTCGTCATATTCGGTCTGGCTGTATGATTGCCTGTATAATTATGCAAAGCTAAACTGTTTTAAGGCAGACGGCAGTGCATACACAGACGGTGAATTAGCCGATATGATCAGGTTGTATACCGAAAAGGTGTTCGGTCTGACCAACCATACGGGTTATACAAAGGTATTTTCTGTAAACGATAACGGTGAAAAGTATTATTCTCTCGGACATGGCGGAAAAATTGCAGGCTATGTGATCGACGGATATAAGCTGTACGATGAAAACGGTGTCGAAATAAACGAAAACAGCGTAACCGATGCCGAAACGACAGTCGATACGGCGACGGGCGAAGCAACAATGCACCGAAAGGTGGATTATGCATACAGCGACACGTTTGTTACGGTTTATGCAGATCCCGGATGCACCGTAATGAGCCAACGCATAAAATATACCATAACAATGGGCGAGGTTTTTCCCGAGTATTTCACTTATGAAATAGTAGACGAAACAGGCTATCCCCCTTACGGCGGAGATCAAATGTAAAAACAAAAATAATGCGGCTGAATATTCAGCCGTATTATTTTTTGTATAACTTGAAATCTATATAACAATCTGCTACAATATAATAAAGAACATTGTTTTCTGTCAATTTTGATCAGAAGGAGTGCAAAATACAATGAAAAAAGCCAAAATAATATTTACCATACTGACTGTTATTTTGTTGTGCTTGACATTAGGGCTTACCTCTTGCTCCGATAATAATGAAGAAAAAGAGAGCACAGACAGTACAGTCGAAGTAAATGCGGTGAAGCTTGATTCTTTGATGCTTGACGATTCAAATTATTCTTTGGATTTCAAGAGCGACGTATTTGAATATACGGTAAGGCTTCCCGACGGCAGACCGCCTATTCCGCGCGTGAATGCAACCGCTCGGGAGGGCGTAACTTATGAAATATTCCAGTCTGTAATTCCCGACGGAAAAACGTCGGGCAGTGCAAGAATAGTAGCAAAGGACGGAGCGGGAAACAAATCAACGTATACCGTTACTTTTGAAAAAGATGCTTCGGTAGGTTTCGTATTGCAGTATGACGACAGATATACCCTTACCCTCGGGAAAGAGGCAAACGACTTAAGAAATATCGTTTTTGAATCGGAAAACGAGGACGTTGTTTCTGTTACAAGAAGCGGCACCGTACACGCAAAAAAAGTGTCGAAAACTCCCGTTACCGTTACTGCAAAGTCGGAAGGACAGACTGTACAAACCTTTGTGATCGACAGAATCGAAAAAGCGCACGTAAATCTGTTTTTGATAACGGGGCAGAGCAGTGCGCAGGGCTGTTATTCCAATACTACAATGAAAGACCCCGACCTCAATGCAAAGCAGCTTGCGAAGGTTGAAAAAATAGGCGGCGACGGCAGAGTGTACAGCTATGACGTTCACCCCCGTTCAACCAATACCGAGGTGTATAAGCTTCGAAACACACTTTACGATATGAACACCGTGAATAAGCAGGGAGTACAAAATGCGCTCGGCAAGACGTGGTATGATCTGAGCGGCGAAAAGGTCGTATTTTTGCAGACGTCGTATTCGGGTGCACCCATTCAGTCCTGGCTTGATCCCAAGAGACACGACGAGGCGGGAAGATACACAAGCTCGTTGTATAATTTTTATGAGGATACGAAAAAGGGTTATTCAAGGCTTATTACTTTGCTTGAGGATAATTACGAAATAATCCGAGTAGCAAACTTCTGGAATCAGGGCGGCACGGCAATGGCAAGCGTGTACAGCAAGGAGAAGAGCGATTATATCACTTCAAGCGACCCTGCTTTCGATTCGTCGAAATTATTGTCCGATGCGGATTATTACAGGTTATTTATGCTGATACATAATGATATGAAGGAGGATTTCGGTGTTGAGGTGTGCGGAATATTTTTGAACCGCGCACTAAGCAGTGTTGTGTCGGCAGAAAGCAAGAGCTTACAGCAGTATTCCGACCTTGTTCCCATAAGATCGGCACAGTACGGATTACATAATACAGTACCCGAGATTTCTCTCGTGTCGAGGGTGGGCGATTTTGCAAAGCTGACCACGTGGAAGAATAAGGATGATTACGGCTACGGCTTTGTCGATACCGACAATACCCATTATACGCAGATAGGCTATAACGAGCGCGGCAGAGTCGCGGCGACGACGGCTTTTGAAATATGGGTGGTAGGAAACAGCGCCGACGGTGTCGAGATAGTAGGCGAAAACGGCAGAGACAGACTTACATCGAATGATACTGTAACGATAAAAAAAGGCGATCATTACAGGCTTGCGGGCTATGCACTCCCCGAGGGATCGGGAGAAAAGACCGTACTTACATCCTCCGATGAAAAAATAGCGACCGTAGATATATACGGAGTAGTAAGGGGCATCAGTCCCGGAAGGGCTGTAATTACAGCCGCTACCGAAAGCGGAAAGACACAGTCGGTCAACGTGGAAATATATGAAACTGCCGATGAAAGGGTTACCTACAGATGGGATTTCAATGACCTGACCTGTACGGGAATACAAAATAACCTCACGATGTCAGAGGCGGCGAAGCACTATAAGGCGGACAATTATTATACGATCTCGGGCGGCATTTATTCGGTAAAATCGGGAGCATCAAAAAACAACAGAGCCGACTTTTTGTTTGAATATCCCGTCACACTGAACAGCGAGAGCGATTGGGAGATAGAGTGGCGCGGAAAGATATCGTCATCGTGCGCACTTCTTGCAACCAAGCATACCGATTTTGAGGGCGACGTTACTGCTCCGGGATATATTTATCTTGCTTATGCCGCAAACTTCGGCAATGATTCAAACCCGATCTATCCTCTGCGTTTTGTTCCCGAGGAGGGCAATATACTGACGCTTCCTTACGGTGACAAGAGAATGGAGAACAAGGAGATGAACACCTGGCGGTTGTCATATAATGCACAAACCAATATGATGACGTTATTCTTGTCCGAGGACGATGGCGAGACCTGGGAGGAATTATCCTCGAAGAAGGCGGGAGTATTTACGACCACGTTCGATTCGGTGTTTGGCAGAATGAGGGGCAACGGTTATTTGAACTACAACGGCTCTCTCGATTATCTTAAGATCGACTGCATAAGCGAAAAAATCAAATAAAAAAACGGGATACGTGAACCTTCACGTATCCCGTTTTTATGGTTGTAGACAAATTACGCTTTGATCTTCTGACCGCCGCAGCAGAGGATAACGTTACCCGTTACCCAAGAGGAATCGTCGCTTGCGAGGAAGGATGCGACGGAAGCGACCTCGGAGGTCTGACCGAGTCTCTGCATAGGAACAGCAGCGATCTTCTGCTTCATAATGTCCTCGGGGATAGTCTTGAGGATATCGGTGTCGATCATACCGGGAGCGATAGCGTTAACGGTAATGTTCTTTCTGCCGCTTTCAAGAGCGAGGGTTCTTGTAAAGCCTTCAATAGCGGATTTAGCGGCAGTGTAGTTACACTGACCTACGTTGCCGAGAGCGGAAACGGAGGAAATGTTGATGATCTTACCGTAGGCACGGTCTCTCATGCCGGGGATGACCTCCTGACAGCAGTAGAAGGTGCCGTAGAAGTGAACGTCCATAACCAATTTCGCCATATCGACGGGCATTTTGTGGAACATGGAGTCTCTTGTGATACCCGCATTGTTGACAAGGATGTCGACTCTGCCGAATTTAGCAAAGACCTGCTCGAATGCATTGTGTACCTCTTCCTGAGATGCAACGTTGCATTTAACGGCAATTACTCTGTTGCCGGTAGGATCAAGCTCTTTTGCGGTAGCGTTTGCAAGGTCGATGTCCATTTCGAGGATTGCAACGCCTGCTACGTTGTCTTCGAGGAAGCGTTCAACAATTGCTCTGCCGATGCCTTTACCCGCACCGGTAACAACTGCGTATTTGTTAGTTAATTTTCCCATAATAATACTCCTTTAATCGTGTATATAAAATAATTATTTGCTTCTGTATACCGCGCCCGATTCTTCCAAGGCGCTTATTTCCTCGAGAGTGTATCCCATAGAGAGGAGTACCTCTTCGGTATCTGTGCCCACGGGGGGAACGGGGAGGGTTTTGATCTCGCCGACCGAAGCCATTTCGATCGGAACTGTGGGCATAATGAGGTTTCCGCCCGTAAAGTCGGTCATATTTTCGAGGTAGCCGTTAGCCCAAGCCTGCTCGTCTGTAGTGACGTCGCTAAAGTGATTCATTCTAACGCAGGGAAGGTCGACCTCTTTTGCAAGAGAGACCCATTCGGCGCAGTTCTTTGTCTTATAGGCTTCAACGAAAAGATCGTAAAGCTCCTTCCAGTGTGCGGCTCTCGATTCACGCGTGGTGTATCTCTCGTCACCGATGAGATCGGGTCTGCCGATCATTGTAAACATCTTTGGGAGAGAAACAGAAAGCTGTCCGTTTGCGACGAATACCCATTCATCGTCTTTACAGCGGAAACAGCCTCCGGGAGGGCCTACCTGTTCACGGCTCATGGGATAGTCACGTCCCCAAGGTCTCTGTGTAACTATTTCCATACTGCCGTTTGTGAAAATACCTGTATGGTAAAGACTTGCTTTGACGTAGTCGCCCTTTCCGCCGTTGCGCTCTCTTCCGGCGATAGCGGCGCAAACCTGCGCTGTGAGGTTATAGCCGGTAATTGTATCACCCACACCCGAAGGGGGGGAGATGGGAACGTATGAATCATTCATAGGCGACATGTCGCGAAGGAAGCCGCTCCTTGTCCAGAATGCAGTGGTGTCAAAGGCGGGCTTGCCCGCATCGGGGCCGTTTTCGCCGAGGCCGAGAATGATTGCGTAAATAAGTTTGGGGCATCTGTCCTTAACGTCGTCGTAAGAGAAGCCGAGTCTTTTCAGCGCATCGGGACGCGTATTGGTGACAAAAACGTCTGCTTCCTCAAGAAGCTTCCAGAAGATTTCTTTTCCTTCAGGGGTTTTGAGATTGAGCGAGATCATTTTTTTGCCCGAGTTGTAGATGTCAAAAATGGGGTTGATCTTTTCGTTGAAGTGAGCATTCATATTGATGCCGTATTCTCTCCAACCGTCCCCTTTGGGATGCTCGACCTTAATGACGTCAGCGCCCATTTCACCCAACATACGGGCACAAACCGGAGCGGCGACGAAGGTCGTCAGGTCAAGGACCTTAATGCCTTGAAGAGGCTTACTCATAATTATTCTCCTAAAAAGACAAGCGTTAATTAAAAATTATTTACCTGTATAAATTGCGCCGGTTTCTTCCATTGCGCTGATCTCTTCGGGGGTGTAGCCCAAGGAGATAAGCACTTCTTCGGTATCTGCTCCGATTTTGGCGGCGGGTTTGGTTTCGATCTTGCCTACCGTTTCCATTTCAATGGGAGGACTGGGCATAGTGACGGTCTCACCGTTGGGACAGGTCATATATTCGAGATAACCGTTTGCCCAAGCCTGCTCGTCGGTTGTGACGTCGCTGAAGTGATTCATTCTGATGAGCGGCAGATCAAATTCTTTTGCAAGCACTGACCATTCTGACATAGTCTTTGTCTTGAAGACATCAGCCAGGAACTTATAGAGCTCGACACCGTTCTTGACTCTTGCTTCTCTTGTGTTGTATCTTTCGTCATCGACGAGATCGGGTCTGTTAATCATATTGAATAACTTTGGAAGCGTAACGGAAACCTGACCGGTTGCAAGGTAGAACCAGTCACCGTCTTTGGTTTCGTAACAGC
This sequence comes from Clostridia bacterium, assembly GCA_017441005.1. GTDB lineage: Bacteria > Bacillota > Clostridia > Oscillospirales > CAG-272 > RGIG1995. Next base: position 10,085 of record JAFSAM010000010.1, read on the forward strand.
CGCCGGGAGGCTCGACCTGCATACGGGATCTCGGGAATTCGCGTCCCCAAGGCTTTTGTGCAATGATCTCCATAGTGCCCATCGTGAATATACCGGTGTGGTAAAGACCTGCTTTTACACATTCGCCCTTGCCGGAGCGTGCTCTGCCGAGGAGAGCGGCGCATATTTGAGCCGTAAGGTTGTAGCCGGTAACGGTGTCGCCGACACCCGAGGGTGATGTGATCGGGATGTAGGAATCGGTAAGGGGCGACATATCGCGCGCAAAACCTGTTCTCGCCCAGAAAGCGGTGGTGTCGAATGCGGGCTTTGCCGCATCGGGGCCTTCCTCGCCGTAGCCGAGAACGATAGCATAGATAAGTCTGGGATAACGCTCTTTAATATCCTCGTAAGCGAGGCCGAGACGCTTCAAAGCATCGGGACGTGTGTTTGTTACAAATACGTCGGCATCATCCAGAAGCTTCCAAAGTATTTCTTTTCCCTCGGTGCTTTTGAGGTTTACCGAAATCATTTTTTTACCGGAATTGTATATGTCAAAAACAGGGTTTTCATCGTCATTGAAACGACTATTGAAGTTGATGCCGAACTCTCTCCAGCCGTCGCCCTTAGGATGCTCGATCTTGATGACCTCGGCACCCAGATCGCCCAGCAAACGAGCGGTAACGGGGGCAGCAACGAAGGTTGTCAGGTCAACGACTTTTATTCCTTCAAGTGGCTTGCTCATAGTGGATTCTCCTTGTATTATGATTAAAGTAAATATGTAATATTTATACATTCAATTATATAAACAGTATAAAAATATGTCAACAGATTTTAATCTTTTTATCAATATAGTGCTAAAAACGAGGCGAAATTGTTGTTTTTGTTCATTGACTGAAAAATAATATTGTGTTATGATATAAACTGTAAAAATGTCTTTTTTTACATACACTAAACAATTAATAAACAACATAAACAGGAGTGTTAAAAATTATGAAAAACGTAGTAATTGTTGACGGTCTCCGTACTCCCTTCGGAAGACTGGGCGGCGGTCTCCGCCAGTTCCATACCGTCGATATGGGCGGAATGGTAATCAAGGGTCTTATGGAAAAGACCAATCTTGATCCCAAAGAAGTTGACGCTGTATATTTCGGTACGGCAAACGGCGATGCAAAGTGTCCTAACCCCGCACGTTTTGCAGCACTTTCAGCAGGACTTCCTTATGAATCCTCGGCAGTAGCTGTTGAAATGCAGTGCGGTTCCGCAATTGCGGCAATAAATCACGCGGCTTACCGTATCCAGCTCGGTGATGCAGACGTAGTTCTCGTTGGCGGCGGTGAGACCTTTAGCCAGCGTTTTGTAAAGTTTTCCACATCGGTTGAGCCTTATAAGATGATCGCTCCCGCGGCAATTCCTCCCTCTCTTGCTCCTAAGGCAGAGGATAACCTGATCATGCTTCAGGTTTCCGACCTTATGGCAAAGACATGGGGCGTAACCCGTGAAGAGTGTGACGAATTTGCGCTCCGCAGCCAGATGAGAGCAAAGGCGGCAGACGAAAGCGGCTTCCTCGCAAAGCAGATTATGCCCGTAGTTATTCCCGCAACCAAGAAGACTCCCGAAGTCGTAGTAGCAAAGGATGAGCATCCCCGTCCCGAAAGCACCCTCGAAGGGCTTCAGAAGCTCCGTCCCGTATATGAAGGCGGCGTAACGACAGCAGGTAACGCAAGCGGCAGAAACGACGGTGCTGCAATGCTTATGATGATGAGCGAGGAAAAGGCGAAGGCGCTCGGCTATACACCCATCGCACGTTGGGTAGGCGGCTGTGACGTAGGTTGCGATCCTAAGCTTATGGGTATCGGTCCCGCTTACTCCAATATGAAGCTTTTGGAAAAGCACGGTCTCAAGCTTTCCGATATTGACGTATTTGAGTGTAACGAAGCTTTTGCGGCACAGAACCTCAGCGTAATCCGCGAAATGGAAAAGATCGGCGGTCAGTCGATCGATATCGCAAAGTGGAACCCCAATGGCGGTGCGATCGCATTCGGTCACCCCAACGGCGCATCGGGCGGCAGAATCGCATTGTTCGCTTTGCACCAGCTGCTTGATACAAATGGCGAAATGGGTATCATTTCCTCTTGCTGCGGCGGCGGTCTCGGCGTTTCCGCTCTCTTCCGGAGAATGTAATTTAATATCACAAACTATCGGTTTGCATAGGCTGCTTTAAGCCTGTGCAAACCATTTTTTTATACATACACAAAAGCTTTTTCTTTTGTGTATCGAAACGGCACAAACTAAGCCTCCCAAATGGGTAGCGAAGCGGCACTATTCAAGCCTCCCCAATGGGGGAGGTGTCAGCCGTAGGCTGACGGAAGGGGGCTTACAGTATAGTTACTTTTTTTAAGCCCCACCCCGTCTCGGCTACACCGAGACACCCCTCCCAAAGAAGGGGCTTTGGATTGTGCAAATAAAAATATTTGCACAAACGAGACCTCTGTTTGATGGGCAACAAATCGGCGCAAACTAAGCCTCCACCTGATGAGTAGCGAAATGGCGGAGAGGGATAACGCACAGCCAAAAGCCTTCTCCGGTGGGTAGCGAAGCGGCACGAGCGTAATGAATGACAGTCCGGTGGACTGTCAGAACGCGAGTGTGACCGAACCACAGTGAGACAGGTGTCGAGGCAGTGTACATACCTATATCAAATATAATACTTTGCTGCCGAGACGGATGAGGTCGTTTCCGGAGTCAAAAGTGATACGCCAAAACAAAAAGAAGTATATGAGCTAAAAGCCCATATACCTCTTTTTAATGTTAATTATATCGGATCAGTTCTTTTTCTTCTTAAGAACTACAACGATGATTGCAGCTACAACTACTACACCTGCAGCAATTGCTACCCAAAGGATCCAGCCGTTTCCGCCTTCTTCCTTTTCGTCTGCTTTATCTTCGCCTTCGCCTTCATTCTCGCCTTC
>JAFSAM010000011.1 GCA_017441005.1 Clostridia bacterium
CATAGGCTGACGGAGAGGGATGATTCCAAGACGGATGAGGTCGTCTCCAAACGAATGTAATTTTGACCTCCATCTGACGAGGGAGGTGGCATTTTGCCGCAAGGCAAAATGACGGAGGGAGAGAAAAGCAAAACGGCAATATGTATCTCTCATCCCGTCTTTTTGCTCCGCAAAAATCCACCCTTCCCTCAGGAAAGGGCTTCTAATTAGAATTCAGCTTGCAAAACAATAAGTCTGTGCAAATCAATTTGATCTGCACAGACTTATTATCGTGAAATCTTGTCGCTATGTATACAAAACGAATGTATATTTACGCTATAATTAGCCCTCGTTTTCTGCGGGAGGTTCCGTCGCGGGAGGCTCGGTCGCTGGAGGTTGTGTCGCGGGAGGTTCCGTCGCCGGAGGCTCGGTTGCGGGAGGTTCCGTCGCCGGAGGCTGTGTCGCGGGAGGATCGGTTGCGGGAGGTTCCGTCGCCGGAGGATCGGTTGCGGGAGGCTCGGTTACCTCGGGTTCCGTTTCGGGAGGCTCGGTGTTGTCGGGCTTCTTACCCTTGCTTACGTAGATGTTGATCATTGTGACGTCTGCTTCGTCTACATCTTCACCGCCGGGAACTACCTCCGTTCCTGCCGCCGGTATAGTTTTTATAATATAACCGTCGGGATATTCGTCGCTGTATTCATCAACGATCGTGTATCTGAGATTGAGCTCGCTCATTTCGGCCTGGACGTTTGTGATGTGTTTGTTGGTGTAATCGGAAAGCTTGATCTTGTTTGTCTCGGCAGCGCCCTGGCTTACCGTGAAGTTGACGTCAGTGCCTGTCGCTATTTCGAGACCGGGATCGATCGTCTGGCTGAGGACGGTGCCTTTAGGCTTATCAGACACCTCGTAGAGAATGGTACCTTCGTTGAGGTTGTTTCTTTCGAGGAGCTGTTTAGCCTGTTCAAGCGTTTTGCCAATCAAGTTAGGCATCTTTACCATCTTAACGTCGGGACCTTGGCTTACGTAGAGCGTAAGCAACGTACCCTTTGCGACTACAGTGCCTTGCTCGGGATCGGTCCTGATGACACGTCCTTCCTCGAACAGATCGTGAGCCTCAAATTTGACCACGGTCTTCAGTCCGTATCTTTCGGCTTTGATCTCGACATCTCTGTAGTCATTATTGATAAAGTTCGGGATCTCGAGGGTGTTGGAATTTTCATCTCTGCAAATGATGAGCGTCAGGTCTGCTTTCTGCATACCGTCAATAACAATACGCTTTGAGCCTGCGACCGGCTTTTGCTTGAGGATGGTGTTGGGGGGGTATTGCGAGCTTGACGAGTAGTCAAGGCTTACGTTAAATCCCTCGTTTTCAAGGCTGTCGCGGAGCTCGTCGGTGTAAACCTCGTAAACAAGGTTGGGCACAACGATCTCTCTACGCTTGTCCGACGTATCGTCCTTAAACAGCATATCATAGACCATATAAGCTCCGACGATACAGAGGATAATGAAGAATGAGAGACAGATGCCCGCAACTATGGGCAACATAGAGGAGCTCTTTCTTGTTACTTTTTTATTATTTTTCTTTTTCAATTTAGCAAACACCCCTTTGATACCGGTGGGGGCAGGGATCGCCGCCATTTTTTTGTTGCTGAAAACGTAAGTGGGGTTAGCCAAAAGCTGTTCTACGTGCTTACGCATTGCCGCGGCACTCTGGAAACGCTTGTCCGAGTTCTTTTCCATAGCGGTGAGAATGACTTGTTCAACGCCGACGGGCAGCTTAGGCATTTTTTCTCTCGGAGGTCTCGGTTGTTCGTTGATCTGCTTCAGGGCAACCGATACGGGCGTATCTGCCTTGAAGGGCAGGTCGCCTGTGAGCATCTCATACATAACGATACCGAGCGAATAGAGGTCGCTTCGGGGGTCGATCGCTTTGCCGCTCGCTTGCTCGGGGCTGATGTAGTACACAGTTCCGATGGCTTTATCGGCAACGGTAACCGTTTCTGCGTTGGGTAGCTTTGCTATACCGAAGTCGGTGACCTTGATCACTCCGTTTTTAAGGAGCATAATGTTCTGAGGTTTGATATCTCTGTGAATGATTCCCTTCGAATGGGCGTGCTCAAGAGCTTTGAGTATCTGCTGAGTGTAGACAAGTGCCTCTCTGGGGCTCAGTGCACCTTTTCTTGTGATGTAGTTTTTAAGAGTGATACCCTCGACTCTTTCCATAACGATGTATTTAAGGTCGCCTTTGATCGAAATATCGTAAATGGAAACGATGTTCTGGTGAGAGAGCATTGAGATGGCTTTGGATTCGTTTACAAAACGCTTGATAGACTGCGGATCTTTAGCCACGTCGTCCTTCAGGACTTTGAGTGCAACTACGCGCTTCATAGCGAGGTCGAGTGCTTCAAAGACGATAGCCATACCGCCTTTTCCGATGACCTTAACGATCTTGTATCTGTTGTCGAGTACTTTACCGATATACTTTTCAAGTTCCATTAATGCTCACCTCATTTCTGTTCTTCAGTCTCTTCGGAGGTCTTTTCCGAGGTCTTTTTGTCGAGTTTTATCAGTACGGCGGTAATGTTGTCGCCGCCGCCGTTTTCGTTTGCTTTGTTTATAAGTGCGTCGCAGGCGCTTTCAAGGTCGGTGTGTTCCTTCAGAAGAGAATGGATATCCTCGTCTGTGACGAAGTTTGTAAGTCCGTCCGAACACATAAGTATCATATCGCAGTCGGTCTCGGAAAGATTCTTATAATAAATATCGGGCTCGATCTTTTTCTGTGTACCGATTGCTTTTGTGATAATGTTTTTATGTGGGTTGTTTGCCGCTTCCTCGGGAGTTATCTGACCGAGGTCGACAAGCGTCTGAACGTAGGAATGGTCCTTTGTAAACTGCGTGATGCTTTCACCGTTGATGAAATAAAGCCTTGAGTCGCCTACGTTTGCAACGTAAAGCTTATCGTCCGTAATAAGCGCGCAAACCATCGTTGTGCCCATTCCCTCGAGCTGCTTTTCTTTAAATGCTTTTTTATAAACGGCAGTGTTTGTCAAGGTAAGCGATTTTGTCAGGAGCTTTTCTATCTCGGGGTTCATACCGTCGAACCTGAGCTGGTCTTGTTGCTTAATGTCTGAAAGCTTTTTCTTAATGTGGTTCACAAAGTCCTTACAGGCAAGGGAGCTGGCGATGCTGCCGCCGTTTGCGCCGCCCATACCGTCGCATACGAGACAAAGAATGGCATTTTCATATAGCTGTTCGGTTATAAAGCTGTCTTGGTTTTCTTTGCGTTTCATGCCTGTATCGCTTTTTCCGAAAAACTGCATATAATACCTCCAAAAACAATAAAAGGGTTTACTTTTTGTGCGGCTCTTTCCGCATTTATGATAAACGTATTTAAACGTAGTTGTTACAAATTCATTTCCCGGCGTCTGAGCTGACCGCAGGATGCATCGATATCGCTTCCGAGCTTTCTGCGTATGGTTGCGTTGACACGCCGCTTTTCAAGCGTAGCTTGGAACTGCATAACCGTCTTGATACCGCTTGTGAAGCCCGTTCCCTCGACGGGATTGACGGGGATCAGGTTGACGTGAAAGGGAATCGACGGAAGCTTTTTGTTGAGTAGGTCTGCCAATGCATTTGCCTGAACGTCGTTGTCGTTCACACCCGAAATGACCGCATATTCAAACGATATTCTTCTCCCTGTTTTATCGAAAAACACCTTGCATGCTGTCAAAAGCTCGTCGATGTTCCATTTTTTGTTGATAGGCATAAGTGCCGAGCGGTCGGCATCGTTTGAATGATGCAAAGATACCGAAAGCGTAACGGGCAGGTCCTCGTCCGCCAATGCATAAATCTTGTCGACAACGCCGCAGGTGGATAAAGATATATGGCGAAGACCGATGTTCAGCCCGTCGTCGCGGCTGACGAGACGTAGAAACTTCATTACGTTACTGTAATTATCGAGCGGCTCGCCGATGCCCATAAGCACGATGTTCGAGATACGGATGCCCGTATCGTTTTGTGCGACAAGCACCTGTCCGAGCATTTCCGAGGGGGTGAGGTTTCTGACCCATCCGTTTTGGGTAGATGCACAGAATTTGCATCCCATCTTACAGCCCGCCTGACTCGATATACATATTGTATTCCCGTGTTTGTATTTCATGACAACGCTTTCGATGCACTGTCCGTCATAAAGCTTAAAAAGATATTTGACCGTGCCGTCTATTTTTGAAACGTATTTTTTTAAAATATCGGGCAAGGCGATATAAGTTTTTTCGGTCAGCTCTTCGCGCATTTTTTTCGGCAGATTTGTCATTTCATCATAAACCGCGCCCTTGTGGAGCCAGCCGAAAAGCTGCTTTATTCTGTATTTTGGCTCATTTTCCAGCAAAGATTGCATTTCCTCGGGAAAAAGGCTCAATATATCGATTTTATTTTCGCTCATATTTCGTCTATCGTTCCTTCAAAAGCGGGGAGGAAGTTTTCTATAAAGTAGTCGAGCTCCTCGAAGCTCATTTCCTTAAGCGATCTTTCTGTGGCAATTCGTGCGCTCACAAAATCGCTGTTGCCCATTTTTTCTTCCTCGATACATTTGATCAAAGCGCACAGCTTATCTGCGCCCTTGACCAGTTTTTTTAATTCCATATCGGCAGGAGTGATTTCAAGGAGTGAGAGATATTCGTTCTGAAGCTCTTTCGGTAATCTGTCGGTCAACTGCTCGACCGCTTTTTGTTCAACGGCGGCATAACAGCTGCGCAAAGCATCGTTTGCGTATTTGACGGGGGTAGGCAGGTCGCCCGTAAACACCTCGGGCATATCGTGATATAATGCCAAAATCGCAACCCTTTCGGTGTTGTAACTTTTACCGAAGTAAGTGTTTCCGATAACCGCCAACGCATGAGCCAGGCAAGACACCTCTGCGGCGTGGGTGGATAAATTTTCGTTTGTAACGTTGCGCATCAGTCCCCAACGGTTTATATACTTTTGCCTGAAAAATACGGCAAAAAAGCTGTTGTTCTTCTTTTGCTCGGACATAACGCACCCTCCAAACCTTTCTATGGATACAATAATTCATACTATTATAGCACTTTCCTCCCCCTCTGTCAAGGCAATAATATTATGCAGATATTATACGCTTTTTAACAATTACGCAGAATAATGATAATTTTTACTGTATCCACGCCGAGAAATAAAGTTTTATCCCCCACCAACTCGGCACGCACAAATCGGTAGATGCGGCGCATACGGGAACCCCCAAACCTCGGCAAGCTCGGTTCGGGGAACCCCTACCACGTGAACCCCCAACACTTACTTCGTGCGTTTCGGGGAACCCTTTTTCCAGTCCCCCGGACTGTCATTCACTCCCTCGCCGCCGCTTCGCTACCTCGTCAGATGGAGGTCAAAATTACATTCGCTCGAAAACGACCTCATCCGTCTCGGCGGCAAAGAATGGAAAAAATTAAGTCTGCATACCGCCGAGCCACCTTCCCCCACCGGGGAAGGTATACGGCTGTGCGGAAGCTTCGCACATCAAAAAGCTTCTTCCTCCGGGCAGCAAATCGTCACTAATCAAGCCTCTCCCCCCCGGGAGAGGTGGCGGCAGAGCCGACGGGGAGGGCTGATGCAAACAAAGACCTTCTCCGGTGGGTAGCGAAGCGGC
>JAFSAM010000012.1 GCA_017441005.1 Clostridia bacterium
CGTGTTTGATCCCATCCTTTAGGACTAGCTCACACGCCTTGACTTTAAATTCTTTGTTGAAAGTTCGTTTCATTGTGAACACCTCTTGAATGTATTTTACCATTCACTCTTCGTTGTGTCCACTTTTACTATACAACTTTCGTTCTTTATCTTTTCTTTGTTTTCTTTTGTGATCTCTTTATTTGTCTTTAATGTCGCTTTTGCTTCCTTCGAAAGCTTTACCTTTTCCGTTGCATCGCCATTTTCGGTTTCTGCCTCAACAGTCCAGCTTATCTTGTATTCACCTGTTTCAAGCTTGACAAGCTTTGCGGAATTGGTGCTGTTCGCAAACTTTACTTTTATACTATCGTCTACGGGAGATATGCCGTCGCCTCCGGCTTCTACGTCATATTCAATATCCACCCATTCTCCGTTAACCTGTTCGTGTACGGCTTCCGGATATGATACCGCTATATAGCTGCCGTCATCGCAAATAAAATGCTTCTCGTTTTCTCCGCGCTTTGATACGTCTTCCGAAACAATGATAGGTTCAAGCAGCTCGGCATCCTCCGATACCACTTCTTCAACCTCGGCTGCATCTGTGTCTGTTTCCGCCGTTTTCTCCGCCCCGTCCGTCAAAGCATAAACGTTTGCGGAAAATGTTGAAAACATCATGCACAATAAAAGTACAAATGCTATAAGCTTGATAATTCTTTTGTTTTTCATTTTCTTGTCTCCTTTGATTATAATTTCTAAATATTACCGTGATATTAACAAAAACAAACCATTTGTTGATATTACACATATTTCTGTCCGGTTTACAAAATAAATATGTGTATTTCCTGAACTCTCATAGGCACAGCTCCCCCCTTTATTAAAAAAACGCATAGTTATCCTAAAATTTAATCTCTCATCAACAGCAATCAATCAAATATACAAGTATTAATATTTTTGAAAATAATCCAACAAGCCTGATCGGTAAAAAATTCATCAAAAAAACATCAAATTTTTTGTCCGTTATTTGTCCGTATTTTTCTGATTTTTTTGCTTTTTCTGTTTTATCCCCTCATATATAAAGAGCGATTCAAAAAAACTTTTATCACACTTTTTTTAAAAATATTTTTATCTTTGTATACTTGCACAAAAAATACGGTATAAAACCTTATGCACAAACGAATAATTTTGTGCGTTTTGACGGACGCGTTTTTTGTCGATTTTTTAAACTTCAGATGTTTTTAGAGGCATACTGCATTGACGTTTTCTTTACAAAAACCAAAAACTTATTGACACGATAAGCGAAAAAATATATAATTAATAGGATTGGAGGGATATGTATGAGCAATCAGCCTTTGGCGGACAGAATGAGACCGCGCGAATACAGCGAGATCGTGGGACAAAAGCACCTTTTCGGCGAAAACGGCGCGATCACCCGTATGGACAAAAACAATTACATCACCAATATGATCTTCTACGGCCCTCCGGGCACGGGCAAAACCACCGTCGCAAACATTATTGCAAAAAAAAGCGGTATGCAGCTCTATTCCCTCAATGCGACTTCCGCCTCCCTCAATGACGTGCGTGACATAATCTCGCAGACAGGCACCCTCTTCGGTGCGAAGGGAGTTCTTCTCTATCTTGACGAGATTCAATATTTCAACAAAAAACAACAGCAGTCCCTCCTCGAATATATGGAGGACGGCAGAATAACCCTCATAGCCTCAACGACCGAAAACCCGTTTTTCTATATCTACAATGCGATTCTTTCCCGTTCCGCGGTGTTTGAATTCAAATCGGTAACAACCGAGGATATGCTTCCCGCCCTGAAACGCGGAATTGATATACTGAACACAGAGCAGTCAAAAAGCATCACCGCCACCGACTCTGCCCTTCTTCAGATTGCAAGGTGTGCGGGCGGCGACGTCAGACGTGCGATCAATACGCTTGAAAACGTCTATATGACAGCCGACACGGAAATAACGCGCGAATTGATCGACGCCTTCGTTCCCGATGCCGTTTCGGTATACGACCGTCACGGAGACTCGCACTACGATATGCTGTCTGCTCTACAAAAATCGATTCGCGGCTCCGATCCCGATGCCGCGGTATTCTATCTCGCAAAGCTGATCGAAAACGGCGATATGATCTCTGCCTGCAGAAGGCTTCAGGTCATCGCAAGCGAGGACATCGGCCTTGCATACCCCCTCGCCCCTGTGATGGTAAAAAGCTGTATCGACAGCGCATTCAACGTAGGTCTGCCCGAGGCGCGCATTCCTCTTGCAAATGCCACGATCTTTCTTGCTACCTGTCCCAAGTCAAACAGCGCGTATATGGCTTATGACAGAGCGATGCAGGACATTGAAAACGGCAAGGGCATCACCGTCCCCCGTCTTTTCCAAAGCAGATATCACGATGAATATAAATATCCGCACGATTATCCGAACCACTACGTTGAGCAGAAGTATCTCCCCGACGATGCTACGGGTAACTACTACGTCTTCGGCGACAACAAGCAGGAGCAGGCGGCAAAAGCATACTGGGATTCAGTCAAAAAGAAAAAATAACAGCAAAGGGTATACGGTGCCTGCCGTATACCCTTTTTTTTCGGTCAAAGCCTCTTACGGTTTCATTCCCGTAAAAAACGTAAAACAAACGGATTTATCGCTACTTTTTCTATGCATATATTCCAATCATACATTTCCAAACAAGACATATTTTCGCTCAATTTGTCTGTTCCGTCCATTGTTTTTGAATATGTTGCGTGTTATACTCTATATAGTTGGTATTAATATAAAGTAAACACATATTTTTGTGTTTACCGAAACAGAAAGGAAAATATTACCATGAGCAACGTTCTTGATATGTTCCGACTTGACGGAAAGGTCGCGCTTGTAACGGCGGGCGCAGGCAAATACGGCGAACAGATGGTCCTTGCATTGCTTCAGGCAGGTGCTGACGTCTGGGTAGCCTCGCGAGACCTCGCAAAAAACGAAGCCTTCGCAGAAAGACTCCGCAAGGAGGGTTATACAAAAATATACGGTGCGGCTTATGACCAGGGAGACGAGCAGTCTATCCTTGCGCTCCGCGACAAGATCATGGAAAAGCACGGCAGATTCGACATTCTTGTAAACAACTCGGTTTACCGCCCCGGCGCATACGGCTGGTACGGCGATGCTTCAAAATTCACCGAAAGTCTTAACATAAACGGCACGGGTATGTTTGTCGTTACACGTACCTTCGGTGAAATTATGGCAAAGCAAGGAAGCGGAAGCATCATCAACATCGGCTCTTATATGGGTGATCTCGGTGCCGATTCCTGGCTCTATGAGGGAAGCGAATCCATGAAAGGAAGCGGCTTCCGCGCTCCCGACTACTTCTTCCACAAGGGCGGTATGCATAACTTCACAAAGCTTGTTGCAGGCTTCTACGGTCCGCAGAACGTCCGTTGCAACTGTCTCTCACTCGGAGGTCTCTTCAATAACCAGGATCCCGATTTTGTAAAGAGATATTCCACAAAGACCTTCCTCGGAAGAATGGCAAACGGAACGGATATCATGGGTATGATCGTATACCTCGCCTCCGATGCATCGCAGTACGTTACGGGTACGGTTATCCCGATCGACGGCGGTTATTCGGCTAAATAATTTTAAGGAGAATTACAGTTATGGAAATGAGAAAAAGCAGAGTTTTGAGACAAATGCGCGACGGAAAGGTCGCGACCTGTGTAAAGCTCAATCTTGAAAGCATCAGAAACGTTGACATTGCCGCTATGTGCGGATTTGACTGTGTTTGGGTAGATATGGAGCACGTTCCCACCGACTACGGATTTATCGAAAATGCCGTAAGAGCGGCAAAGGTATATGACGTAGACGTTCTCACAAGAGTAAGAAGAGGCTGCTACTCAAACCTTATCAACCCTTTTGAAGCTGACTCTACAGGCATTATGGTTCCCCACCTTATGAGCCTTGAGGATGCAAAGAAGGTCGTATACTACACAAAGTTCCATCCCATCGGCAGAAGGCCCATCGACGGCGGTAACGCAGACGGCAAATACTGCCTCGTTGACGGAAATGACTATATGAAGCAGGCAAACGAGGAAAGATTTGTAATCGTTCAGATCGAAGATCCCGAACCGCTCGAAGACCTCGAAGAGATCTGTGCCCTCCCCGGCATCGATATGATCTTCTTCGGTCCCGCTGACTTCAGTCAGGGCATAGGTATTCCCAATGCCTTCAGCGATCCCAGAATCGAGGAAACAAAAAAGCGCATTGCCGAATGCGCAAGACGCCACGGCAAGTGGGCAGGAACTGTCGGCGGCCCCGGAAACTTTGATGCACTTGTTGATATGGGTTACACATTCATAAACACAGGTGCCGACGTAATCGCACTTGCAAACTACTACAAAGATATGATTTCCAAAGTAAGTGGAAGAAACATAAAATAAAAGGGGTATACTTATGAAATACACCGAAATTGCGGGCAAAAAGGTATCCGCTATGTCGCTCGGTACGGTCCAGCTCGGACTGAACTACGGAATTGCGAATACAAACGGCAAGCCCGAGGAAAAGCAAAGCTTTGAAATGCTGCAATCCGCACTTTCAAACGGAATTACCTCTCTCGACACAGCAAGGGCTTACGGAACGTCGGAGGAGGTACTCGGTAATTTTTTCAAGCAGTATAAGGGAGAAATGCCCTTCATCACTACCAAGATAATCGGTATCGAGGGACTCCCCGCTTCCGAAATCGAAAAAAAGGCATTTGAGGTTGCCGAAACCTCGCTCGAGACTCTCGGGCTGAAAAAGGTCAACTGCATAATGCTCCACCGCGGCTCAAACCTCTTTGAAAACGGAGATGTTGTTGCAAAAGCGATGGAAAATCTCATAAAAAAAGGCTACACCGACACCGTCGGAGTTTCTGTTTACGATGCATACGAGCTCGAAAAGATGTTCGAATATGACGTATATACGGCGACTCAGGTGCCTATGAGCATTTTTGACCAGCGCCTTATCGCATCGGGAATGACAGACAAGCTGTACGAAAGAAATATCACTACATTTGTAAGAAGCGTATTTCTTCAGGGTCTTTTCTTCCTTGATCCCGACAAGATCACCGACCCAATCCTCATTGAGCACGCAGTCCCCAAGATCAGACTTCTCAGGGAATGTGCCGAAAAAGAGGGTATGTCGGTCGCTGAATTGGCGATATCGTATATGCGCGACGTAAGAGGCGTAACAAGCCTTGTGCTCGGCGCGGACACCCCCGAGCAGGTAAAAATGAATGCAGGCTATTTTGAAACAAAGTCTGTCAGCGAGAATACGGCAAACACCATAAAAACGGCATTTGCAAACGTAGACATTCCCGCTATTATGACCGTGCTTTCAAGACCTAAAAAATAATAATAAGGACGTGAATATGATGTTCCCACTCGGAAACAAAGAGCTTAAAATAGGTATCCTCGGTATGACCGAGGGCAACGGACATCCCTACTCCTGGAGCGCAATGTTCAACGGCTACACCAAGGAGTATATGGATCTTTGCGAATTCCCAGTTATCCCCGATTATCTTTACAAGCAGCCCCCACACACCTTCGGTATCCCCGGCGCAAAGATAACCCACATCTGCTGTACCGGCTATGCAGAAAGAGAAATGGCTGAAAAGATGGCGAAGGCATCCAATATTCCAAACGTTGTTGACGATCCCACAGAAATGATCGGCCAGGTCGATGCCGTGATCTGCGCTACCGACGTAGGCTCAGAGCACGTAGAAAGATGCCGCCCCTTCCTTGAGGCAGGCATCCCTATGTTTATTGACAAGCCCATGGTAGACAACGAAGAGGACCTCAAGACCTTCATTCAGTGGAGAAAAGAAGGCAAAAAATTCATTTCAAGCTCCTCTCTCCGCTACTGCAAGGAAATGGAGATCTACTACGAAAACCACTCTGAGCTCGGCAAGCTTATGTATATCTGTAAGCCTATGGCAAAGAAATACGAAACGTACGGTATCCACGCACTCGAGCACATCTATCCCCTTCTCGGTCCCGGCTTTATCTCCGCACAAAACACCGGTACTTACGAGCAGGCGATGGTCCACCTGAAGCACGAGAGCGGCTGTTACGTCGACATAGCCCAAGGAATCGGAATGCCCGGAGCAGGCACCACCATCGTAGGAACTGCAGGCGCAAGATACGTAACCACGGGCGACTCCTACTACTGCTTCAAAAAGCAGCTCGATCTGTTCGTTGAATGGCTCAGAACAGGCAAGGAACCCGTTCCGTTTGAACACACAGTTGAGCTTATGAAGCTCGTGATCGCCGGACTCCGCAGCCGCGAAGAAGGCGGAAGAGAGGTTTTCCTCAAGGAGATCGACGTTTAAAAAGACGCATACAAAATGCCCTCCGCAAATTGCGGAGGGATTTTTTTGCTTATTAATGAATAATTCAAATTCCCGCCTCCGGAGGTAGCCTTTTCCTGAAAAAACATTGTTGACACACAACATAAACACTGATATAATATATATAATAATCATAACGATATTTTTATATATTCTTTTAAATAAAGGAGACTATTTTATGTTTTGTCCAAATTGCGGTTTCTCTTATGATGGAACTTCAAAATTTTGTCCCCAGTGCGGAGCTATGCTTCCAACCGATGCACAGCAGGTCAATCAGCCGGTGACACCGCCTGCTCCTCAGCCGGATCAGAATTACTATGCTGCTCCCCAGGTTCAGCCCGAGCAGAATTACTACACTGCTCCCCAGGCTCAGCCCGAGCAGAATTATTATGCCGCTCCCCAGGCTCAGCCCGAGCAGAATTATTATGCTGCTCCCCAGGCTCAGCCGGATCAGAATTACTACACTGCTCCTCAGGCTC
>JAFSAM010000013.1 GCA_017441005.1 Clostridia bacterium
ATCATGGATAAATCCTTTATGGTCAACGCCATTGATATTCTCAAGAAGAGCGAGCGTAATACTCGCGGCGGAAATTACAGAGTTTATGCCGTAGTCGCTCCCTCAATTTCGAGCCAATTCTCTTATGCTAAGCTCGGTCAGGTTGTAACAGGACTGAAAAATCTCGGGTTCCACGATGTTGTTGAGGCAGCTCTCGGCGCAGATATGGTTGCTATGGCAGAGTCAAAGGAACTTTCCGAAAAGGGACTTCTTACAACCTCTTGCTGTCCTGCCTTCGTGCAGTATATTAAATCGCAGTTTCCAAGCCTCGTGGAGCATATTTCTCATAATCTGTCGCCTATGGCAGTTCTTGCAAAGTACATCAAAGAAACCACGCCGAACGCAAAGGTGATCTTTATCGGCCCGTGCACCGCTAAGAAGGCGGAGGCACAGCTCGAGGAGGTTAAACCTTGGGTTGATACCGTCCTCACCTTCGAGGAGCTTCAGGCACTCTTTGATAGCCGAGACATTGAGATCGAAACACTTGAAGAGGGCGTTCTTGATAACGCATCCTACTTCGGCCGTATCTTCGCAAGAAGTGGAGGCCTTACCGATGCAGCGGCACAGGCTATGAAAGAACAGAATATCGACTTTGAGATCAAGCCTGTTGTATGTGACGGTATTGAAGCCTGCCGTATGGCACTTCTCAAGCTGAACAAGGGTATTCTCGACGGCAACTTTATTGAGGGTATGGCTTGTATCGGTGGTTGTATCGGCGGTGCAGGATGCCTTACCCACGGAGAAAAGAACAAAGCCGAGGTTGATAAATACGGTCGAGAGGCACATGAAAAAAATATCAGCGATGCAATTTCGCTGTTGAAGTAAAGACAAATTCTAAAGGGCTTGCCGCTTGTGTAGGCGGTAAGCCCTAATTTTGAATACAGCAAAGAAGATCGCATCAAAGGAACTTGGATTGTCAAAAAAAGATCGTATTGTTATCACCGGTGGAGATGTATGGACACCAAGCGTTCGAGAAAACGATCGTAGATGCGCTTTCTTTTTTTAAATAATATACAAGGGCGTATCATATTTGTATGATGTGATGCGCCCTGTTTGTGTTTTTATGTTTCAAATTGTATGTCAATGTTTTTATTTCAAAATAAGTTTTTTCATTAGAAATATATTGACAAATAAGAAAAAAAGGTGTATAATAATTCCGTGAGGGCAATGGCGTCTTCCGATCATCATCGGGCGTAGATTTACGGTCGGTTTTATCGGGGCGAGTTGTCCGTATTTTTATTTAACTGTAAAACTGAATAAATACAAAGGCAAAGGCGTCTTAATGTTTCACCGCATTGAGTGCCTTTGCTTTTTTGTTTGTTATTCGTGGGAAAGATATACATAAGAACTTGGGGAGGAGTGCGTTAGTTATGAAGATAGAGCAAAGTCAAGTGAAGTACGTTGCATCGCTGGCAAGACTTAGAATAGATGAGGCTGAGCAGGATAAATGGAGTGAGCAGATGGGGGCAATTATCGAATTTGCCGATCAATTAAACGAGCTCGATTTGAATGATGCCGAATCGAATGAACAGGGAAGTACTTCGCTTTACAACGTATTTCGTGAAGATGAACGGAAAGAGTCTTTTGATCGAGATAAGATCCTTTTCAATGCTCCGGAGCAATACGAAGGCTGTTACGTTGTTCCCAAAATCGTAGAGTGAGGTGCCGTGAGAATGAGTACGATACACGAATATGCAGAACTTTTGAAGCAAAGAAAACTCTCCCCGGTAGAGCTGACAAAGCAGTATCTTGCAAGAATAGAAAAAGCCGATGTACAAATTGGCAGTTATATTACAGTCTGTTCCGATGATGCGCTTGCCGCAGCAGGTAAAGCAGATGAGCGCATAGCAAAGGGAGAAGCAACTCTATTGACCGGTATCCCCGTAGGTATAAAAGATAACATCTGTACAGAGGGCATCACGACCACCTGCGCCTCAAAAATGTTATATAACTTTGTTCCGCCTTATGATGCCACTGTAACCAAAAGGCTGAAAAATGAGGGTGCGGTCATTCTCGGCAAACTGAATATGGATGAGTTCGCTATGGGCTCATCTACCGAAAGCTCTTATTTCAAAAAGACGAAAAATCCTTATGATCTTACCCGTGTACCCGGTGGCTCGTCGGGCGGTTCAGCCGCAAGCGTATCTGCCGACCTTGCGCCATACGCGCTTGGCTCCGATACGGGTGGCTCGATCCGTCAGCCCGCAGCCTTTTGCGGAAACGTGGGACTCAAACCTACCTACGGATTGGTATCGAGATTCGGCTTGATTGCATTTGCATCCTCGTTGGATCAGATCGGCTCCTTTACAAAGGATGTGACCGACTGCGCAATCGTTTTGAATGCGATCGCGGGCTATGACAAAATGGATTCCACATCGGTGGATGCCGATAAAACTGACTATACAAAAGCACTCGGTTTGCCGCTGAAGGGTATGAAGATCGGCGTACCGAAGCAGTATCTTGAAAGCGGTATTCAAACGGAGATCAAGGAAGCCGTAGAAAACGCAATCAAGGTATATGAGATGCTTGGCGCCGAGTGCGAGGAATGCTCATTACCTCTTTCTAAATTCGCACTCCCAGCGTATTACCTGATTTCTTCGGCGGAGGCAAGCTCCAACCTTGCAAGATTTGACGGTATCAAGTACGGATACAGAGCAGAGGAATATCACGGTCTTACAGA
>JAFSAM010000014.1 GCA_017441005.1 Clostridia bacterium
TCTTCTACACTTCTAATGTTTCCATTTCTGTGCTTTGTACTTTCTCTCGTTGTTCAATTTTCAAGGACCGTCTCCGCCGCACCTCTTGTGCGACAGCTTGACCATTATATCACCTACTTACTCCTTTGTCAATACTTTTTTCAAAAAAAATTTCAAGTTTTTTCCGCTTTGTCGCAACTGCGCATAGCGTCCTTATTATATTGCCCATCTTATGGCAATATTATACAACAAAAACGCATTTCTTTTGGTTATTTTAAACTTTCTTCTTATTTTTTTATTCTAACCATACCCCTATTTCGCATCCCTTTTTGAAAAAATATTTTTATTAATTTTTGTTTTTTGTTTTTCCTATATACAATAAAATTGATGTAAACCTATTGTAAAACCGCCCCTGTTTATGTTATAATATGTTAATATGTATTATTATTTTTTCCGGAGATCAGAATGTTTGGTTTTATAAAGAGACTTACAAAGCCGCGTAACGAGAACAGCCTCCGCTTCAAACAGGAGATGGCTGACCGTATGAACGGCAAGCATATTAAATATGTTACCGAAAGAGAGAACGACTCTGATATAGTTATCGGCCACGACGGCTGCATCGCCGTTCGTAACGGAGAGCTCATCCTTCTTTCCGACGGTGTCGTCAAGTTCAGAGTCAACGTTGCCGACATGACGGCATCCGAGCTTATGAGCCTCGAGGGAGTTATCCTGTCGGGACCCGATCTCGAAAACGGGAGCAATTACAGAACAGTTATTGCATACTACAAATATTACAGATAAAAATAAGGGGATTTTTTATGGAACGCGTAACAAAAGACAACTACTATCTTGATATTGCACAGACCGTTGCCGAAAGAGGCACCTGCCTCCGCAGACTGTTCGGCGCGATCATCGTTAAAAACGATACCATCGTATCTACGGGCTACGCGGGCGCTCCCCGCGGCAGAAAGAACTGCTGTGATCTTAAATTCTGCTACAGAGAAAAGCTGAACATTCCGCGCGGCGAAAGATACGAGCTTTGCCGTTCGGTGCACGCTGAGGCAAACGCAATTATTGCGGCAAGCCGCGAGCAGACTCTGGGAGCTACCCTCTACCTCGCCTGCATCTCTCCCGACACTCATGAGCTCCTTCCCGGCACTACCTGCTGCAGCATGTGCAAACGACTTGTCATCAACGCGGGCATCGAAAAGGTGGTCGTACGAGACACAAAAGACGAATACCGCACCATCCTTGTATCGGAATGGATAGAAGATGACGACAGCCTTTCGGGAACGTTCGGATACTGATTTTCGAAATTTTCCTTCCTTATTATATATAGGGTGTACGGGCAATTAAGTACATATTTATCTTTTATATCTTTCGGGTAAAAACGCTATGACACAACTCTCAGAATTTATAGATAATAAACAAAGCACAGAACAGCCACTTAAGATATGCTTCGTGTGTACGGGTAACACCTGTCGCAGTCCGATGGCGGCGGCGGTACTCAACCACCTCGGAAATGGCAACTACGTTGCCACATCGGCAGGCATCATGGCTGACAAAGATGCACCCATCAATCCGAAGGCAAAGGAAGCGCTTATACGCGCGGGCATCGAGTCGACGGACACCAACAACTACAAGGAGCACACGGCACGTCAGCTCAATATGGGCATTATGGAATCGGCGGACAGGATAGTCGCCGTAGGCACCGGACACGCTATGATGATCATCCAGGCATTCCCCCTCTGCGCATCCAAGGTCACCTCGTTTGAAAAAGCGGTAACCGACCCGTTCGGTCAGTCGCAGGAGGTCTATGACAAAAGCCTTGCCGACATAACTGCCGAGATCAAAAAAATGTTTGCACTGGGGTGACGGCAATGAATAATATCATTATTGTACCGACTACCGATGCGCATCTCGATACGATCGCCGAAATAGAAGCAAAGTGCTTCACGACCCCGTGGTCAAGGCAGAGCTTTGCCGAGGGACTGGCAAACACAGATATCTACACTAATTTTACCGCCCTCAAAGATAACACGGTCGTCGGATACATCTGTCTATTCCACCTGTTTGAGGAGGGCGAATTGCTCAATGTTGCAGTTTCTCCGCAACACAGACAGCAAGGCATAGCGCAAGCACTCCTTGACAAAGCCTTCGAGCTTATGAAGGACAGAAAAGTCACGCGTATGACGCTCGAGGTACGCACGTCGAATATATCAGCACAAAGCCTCTACACGAAAAACGGATTTCACCCCATAGCTATACGAAAAAACTATTACACCTCACCGACCGAAGACGGTATAGTGATGGAAAAGTCACTCGAAAGGACAGTCTAATGCTTATTTTGGCTATAGAAAGCTCATGCGATGAAACGGCGGCAGCGGTCGCCTTTATCGATGATTTGAACGAAAAATTTGAAATAAGATCCTCGATCATCGCAAGTCAGATCGACATCCACGCCCTCTACGGCGGCGTAGTACCCGAGATCGCCAGCCGCGCACACGCGGAGGCGCTCTCTAAGATAACCTACGAAGCACTCGAAAAAGCCGAAGTAACAATGAAAGACATAGATGCCATTGCGGTCACCTATGCCCCGGGACTCATCGGCGCGTTGCTCACAGGTGTAAACTTTGCAAAGGGTCTTGCATTCGCAAACAATAAACCGCTTATCCCCGTAAACCACATCAAGGGGCACATTGCGGCATCATACGTCGAAAACAACATCAGGCCGCCCTTCCTTGCGCTGGCGGCATCGGGCGGACACACTTCCATCATAAACGTCAGATCATACACCGATTTTGAAACCATCGGCAGAACACGCGACGATGCTGTCGGCGAATGCTTCGACAAGATCGCACGCGTCATGGGTATTCCCTATCCGGGCGGTGCCGAAATGGACAGACTCGCCTCAAAAGGTAACAAAAAAGCCATCAAATTTCCCTCCGCGGCTGTATCGGGCGACAACCTCGACTACTCGTTCAGCGGACTAAAAACAGCAGCGATCAACTACCTGCACAACGCGGAGCAAAAAAATGAGCCGATCTGCCGCGAGGACGTTGCCGCATCATTGACAAAAACTATCGTCGACTCGGTCATAACAAAACTCGAGCTTGCAATCGAAAAAACAGGCTACGACACATTGGTTATGGCGGGCGGTGTCGCGGCAAACTCGCACCTGAGACAGGGGCTCAAGGAATTTGCCGAAAGAAATAATCTTACCCTCGCTATCCCCTCCTTAAAATTCTGCGGCGACAATGCCGCCATGATCGCGGTCCAGGGCTACTACGAATTTAAGAACGGCAACATTGCCAAAACGGACCTCAATGCAGTCGCCCGCCCTTGAATTTGTGTGGCAAAAAGTTTTCCACACCTGTGGAAAACTATGTTAGTAAACTTTTTGTAAACCCCCATTTTTTCGCATAATTCCGTTGATTTCAAGGGAGAATTGTGGAAAAATCTGTTGATTTTGTTGAAAAGTCACACCGTTTCGGTGTGGAAAACTTTTGTAATTTGTTTTTTAAGGTGATCTTGTGAACAGAGAAAATAGGAAAGTTTTTAATAAAAAACCGTCTCCTTCCGTCGGCATTTCCAAATCCACGACAATGAGACTTCCCTTCTATTTGAGAACGCTTAAAGGTCTTTTGGATGCCAACGTTTACAGAATATCGTCTACCGAGCTTGCCGAAATGATGAACTTTACTCCATCGAAGATACGTCAGGATCTGTCGTCGTTTGGCACATCGGGGCTAAAGGGATACGGCTATGACGTGAAGACGCTTTATACCTCTATGCTTGATATTGCAGGAGTCAGAGAGGAATTTTCCGCCGTCATTCTCGGCACAAAGGAAATGATAGCAATGCTGACCTCCCGCCCCGTCTTCACAAAGCAGGGCGTTGCGCTGAAAAATTCATTCGACACGGCAAATGCCGATGCCTTGTCAAGCTTTGAAGAGTATTGCAAACAAAACAGCATCGATATCGCCGTCCTTGCCACCGAAAACGAGTTCACCTCCGCCGCTGTCGAGATAATTAAAAGACTTGATATAAAGGGAGTCTGGAACTTTTCCGATGTTAAGCTCGATCTCGATATACCCGTCAAAAACATCTGGATCGACGACTCTCTTATGACACTTTGTTTTGAACTTAGCCGTAAAGATCGGGAGTAAATTTATATGGATTTTAAATTTTGCAATAACGATAATACTATTACCCTGCCGCGCGACAGGGTGTTAAGTAAGCTGCCCGCCGCCTCGCCGATCGAGCTTAAGGTGCTCATTTATGCCGCGGCTGCAGCCTCTGACGGCATTTTTACCGAAGCCGATATACAGGCATTGTCGGGACTCGACCTTACCGAAATTATAATCGCCCTGCAGTTCTGGAGGGGAGCCGAGGTCATCACTATCTCCGACGGCACGCCAAGCACCAATGTAACGGCGGCTAACACGCCGACCGTGGCACCCACACCGGCTAAAGCGCTCCAAAAGGACGGCTCCTACACCTACACGGGTGAAGAGATCGCGAAGCTTTTTGAAGAAAACGACGAGCTGAAGCTGCTCATTGACGAATGCCAAAAGCTCGCGGGCAAGATGTTCAATCCCCACGAGACAAACAAGATCGTATATATATATGATACGCTCGGGCTGTCCTGTGAGTACGTGCTTTCGGTCTACAACTACTGCAAGAATAACGGTCACACCGCCGTTCACTACGTCGAAAAGACTATTTTTAACCTATATAACGAAAACGTCGATACCGACGAAAAGCTGAGAGGCTACCTCAAGCGCAAGGAGGAGCTCGACTCGCTGGCGGGCAAGATCCGCCGTCTTATGGGTCTCGGCAACAGGGCTCTCACAAAAAAAGAGGAAGGCATTATCTCCAAGTGGCAGACGGTCTATTCAACCCCGTTCGAGCTGATCGAATATGCTTATGAATTGATGATCAACTCGGGGGCAAAGCCCAACCTCGCATATATGGAAAAAATAATCGCAAACTGGTTCAAGTCGGGCATCACCACAGTCGAGCAGGCGGCAGAGGACAATATCCGATATAAAGAAAGTAAACAGAATGAAAAGAGTGATTCGAAGGCAAGCTTCGACAACGACGAATTCTTCGAGGCGGCGCTTAAACGCAGCTACGATAATATCGGCAAAGAGCCGAACAGCAACTGATAATCAGTAAAAAATGAGGTATTATTATGTCAACATTCAGCGATAATTTTGACAAGATCAAAACCGAATACGAAACAAAAAGAGCAAACGCGATAAAGGATGCCGAGGCAAGAACGATGACCCTCCATGCGCAGTATCCCGCATTAAAGGCGATCGACGGTAAGCTCCGCGCAACGGGAATCAATATCCTCGGCGAAGCTATGAAGGGCAAAAACGGTCTTGAGGAAAGACTGAAAGCACTCGAGGAAGAAAACCTCGAATTACAAAAGCAAAGAAAAGACCTGATCGAAGCATTGGGGCTGCCTTCTGACTGCACCGATCCGCACTACGAGTGCAAGGAATGCTCCGACACGGGGTATATCGGCATAAATATGTGCCGTTGCTTTAAAGCCGCCCTCGCAAAGTGCGCCTTCGAAAACTCGGGGCTCGGCTCACTTCTCAAGGATCAGGCGTTTGATACCTTCGATCTTTCATATTATAACGATAATCCCGCAAATCACGAAAGAATGAAGAAAAACCTCGAGAAATGCCGCATTTATGCCGATACTTTTGCCGAAGGATCGCCCAACCTCATCCTGATCGGTGCGACCGGTCTCGGTAAGACCCACCTCTCCACCTCGATCGCCAAAAAGGTTATCGAAAAGGGCTATAGGGTGGTCTACGATTCGTCACCAAACGTCTTTAACGACTTCAATAAGGAACAGTTCAAAAACGAGTCGGGACTGACCGATAAATACTTCGAGTGCGACCTGCTCATCCTCGATGACCTCGGTACCGAAATGATCACCTCGTTTACGGTATCTTCCCTCTATAACCTCATAAATACCCGCCTTAATACAGGCAAATGCACGATAATCAATACAAACCTCTCGATCGATGAGCTCAGAAAAGCTTATACAGACAGAATTACATCGCGTATTTTCGGTTGCTTTGAGCCGCTTATGTTCACGGGTAAAGACGTCAGAATGCAAAAATTGCAAAAAAATCTATGATTTTTATTAGTTTGCAAAAACTACTTGTATTTTTACGATTTATTCTGTATAATCATACTGATATTAAAAATTTTATATAGCGAAAAGGATCCATATTATGAAGTATTCCGAACTTTCTAAAAACGAATTGCTTAACCTTAAAGCCGAGCTTACCGCTCAGTACGAAAATTTGAAGTCATTGGGGCTCAAGCTGGATATGTCCAGAGGTAAGCCCGCTCCCTCGCAGGTCGATATCTCCGACGGCATTTTGACCGCCATCACCGATACAAAGGATACCAGAGGCGAAAACGGCACCGACTACCGTAACTACGGCATTCTCGAGGGCATCCCCGAAATCAGAGAAATGTTCGGCAAGCTATTCGGCGTTCCCGCCGAAAACGTTATCGCTTGCGGTAACTCCAGCCTTAACCTTATGTACGATGCATTCGCAAGAGCTTATATTTTCGGCCTCCCCGGCGCGAAAAAGCCTTGGGGTAAGCAGGAAAAGCTCAAGTGGCTCTGCCCCGTTCCCGGTTATGACAGACACTTCGCTATCTGCGAACGCTTCGGCATGGAAATGATCAACATCGAAATGACTCCCGAAGGTCCCGATATGGATAAGATCGAAGAGCTCGTTAAAAACGACGAGACCATCAAGGGTATCTGGTGCGTGCCTAAATACAGTAACCCCCAGGGTATCACTTATTCCGATGAGACCGTTCGCCGCCTCGCTGCCCTCAAGCCTAAGGCTGATGACTTCCGTATCTTCTGGGATAATGCTTACTATATCCACTCCATCGCCGAGGACGAAAAGCTCCTCAATATCTATGATGAGGCTGTTAAGGCGGGTAACGAGGATATCTTCTTCGAGTTCTCCTCTACCTCCAAGATCACATATCCCGGCGGCGGTGTAGCTTTCATCTTCGCAAGTAAAAATAATATCGATTATATCAAGAAGCAGATGACCGTTCAGACCATCAGCTACGATAAGATCCAACAGCTCCGCCACGTTAAGTTCTTTAAGACCCCCGAAAACGTTGTTGAGCACATGAAAAAGCACGGCGCTTGCTTAAAGCCTAAGTTCGATGCAGTTTCCGATACCTTCGAAAAGGAATTCGCAGGCCTCGGTATCGCCGAATGGGTCAACCCCAACGGCGGATATTTCATCAGCCTCGATATTATGGACGGTTGCGCTAAGAGAGCGCATGCACTCGCTAAGGAGGCAGGCGTTACCCTCACTACAGCCGGCGCTACTTACCCCTACGGTAAGGACCCCAGAGACAGAAACCTCCGTATCGCTCCCTCTTATCCTACCCCCGAGGAGCTTACACAGGCGATCGGCGTGCTCTGCGTTTGCGTAAAACTCGCCGCCGTCGAAAAATTGCTCGAAGCTTGATTGTATAAGAACCCTTTTGCAAAAAGGGTTCAGGACTCCCAAAAACTTTCCCCCGCTTTCTTTCGGAGAAAGCTTGGCAAAGAACTTAGCTCTATTGGTCTGTACAAGATATACATGCTTGTACAGACTTTTTTATTATTGCTATTTAAGTATGTATAGTGCTGTCTATTTCGGAGAAACCTTGGCAAAGAACTTAGCTCTATTGGTCTGTACAAGATATACATGCTTGTACAGACTTTTTTATTATTGCTATTTAAGTATGTATAGTGCTGTCTATTTCGGAGAAACCTTGGCAAAGA
>JAFSAM010000002.1 GCA_017441005.1 Clostridia bacterium
TCCTTACAGATGTCACACGACAGCTGTCTATATCGTCTAAATCTAATCTATTTTCTACAGTGTAGTAAAATTCATCTATATATTCTTCGCAGAACTCATCATTCGACCGCGGGAGCGGGAGCAGCTTCGAATACCGGAGCGGGCTCAACAGCGGGAGCGGGAGCAGCTTCAAATACGGGAGCAGGCTCAACAGCGGGAGCGGGAGCAGCTTCAAATACCGGAGCAGGCTCAACAGCGGGAGCGGGAGCAGCTTCAAATACCGGAGCAGGCTCAACAACAGGAGCGGGAGCAGCATAGTTGTTCTGAGGAACAGCAGGTTGCTGTACAGGCTGTGCGTTCTGCATTATGGGAGTGCCGCAAGCACCGCAGAAGGTGAAGCCTTCGGGAATTTCCTTTCCGCATTTTTTGCATATTTCATTTGCTTTAACGTTTGTACCGCATACACCGCAGAATGAAAAACCGTCGGGGATGACCGCACCACAGCTTTTACATACTTTTTTTGGCTGATATTTTGCACCGCAGGCACCGCAGAAGGTAAATCCATCGGGGATCACACTTCCGCATTTTTTGCAGATCGCTTTAGGCTTCTGAGGCACGACCGGCTGAACGGGCGCCATATTCATGGGCGGAACGTATACATTGGGGTATGTAGGCATATAAGGGGTGGCTGTAGGAATGGGCGTACTGTCTCTGTGCGGAACGTAAGCACAAATACCGGTTATTATTACGCCGGCAATAAACAGGAAGGGGAAAACAGTAATGTCAAATGTGTCCACATACTCTATATTAAAATAGAATACCGAGCCGACAAACGCGATCGGGAAAAGCAAGCAAGGAATAATATACGGAAGTACGGGATTGAAGGAATCCTTTGTGGTCAGGACCATAATAATGGTTATTAACGAACAAAGAAATACTATTCCCAAAAGAACGTATGCAATAATTACCGCTGCTTCCCGCATGTCATAATGCAACATTTCTACAAGGTCTGTGAAGTCGTCGAATTCGGTTATTGCAAGACCGTATTTAAGAGGAGCACCCTTAGGCGTGACCCAAGGAGCAAAAAACAACGCGAGGGTTGCGAGACCAAAGATGAGAGTGAGAACCTTAGATGTAGTTCCGGCGCCTTTCTTTTCCATAAAAAATACCTCTGAATATGTAGATTTTAGCCGTTAGTGACTGAATTAATTATAAACCAACATAAATCAAAAGTCAAGGAATAAACACTTATACACCTAAATATACGGCGTTTTTTTTGAAAAAAGCCTTGACAAATCTTTTTCACAGTGCTATACTAAAGCATATTTTAAATGCTACGAAGGAATTATTCCTCGCTTTGCTTCATTCCAGAGAGCCGTCGGTCGGTGTGAGACGGTATGAATGAGCGTATGGAAGTCTCGTTCCGGAGCAGAACCGCAGAAACGTTTTTGGGAGTAAGCGGTTACGGTTTGTCCCGTTACCATGACAGACGGCTTGATTGAGCCGGGGTTGAGTTGACCGATTTTTTCGGTAAACAGGGTGGTACCGCGATAATTTCGTCCCTGAAGTCTAAAAGACTTCGGGTTTTTTTATTTTTATTTTGCCGTAGGATTTGGGCAAAGAAAGGATCTTCAATATGAAACACATCATTATTTCAGACAAGACGCTTTGCAGAGATGACAGAACATTCAGCTTTAAAGAGAGACTTGAGATAATAAGACAGCTTGAAAAACTAAAGTGCGACGTGATCGAGCTTCCCGAGATCTCAAACGCGAGAACGGATATACTCCTTGTGCGTACCGCATCTTCTTTTGTGAAGAACAGTATCATTTCGGTGGCGGCGGGAAGCAATGAGCAGTCGATCGACGATGCTGCGGCGTCTCTCAGCGTTGCAAAGCGCGGAAGGATCAGAATTGAAGTTCCCACCTCTGCTGTCGGTATGGAATATTTTATGCACAAAAAACCGGAAAAAATGACGGAATGGGTAAAAATGGCGGTCGAAAAGGCGGTCTCGCTTTGCTCCGACGTTGAATTTTGTGCGGTAGACGCTACAAGAGCAGAGCCCGATTTTCTTATAGAGCTTATAAAGACAGCGGTGAATGCGGGGGCTAAGACTGTATCCGTATGCGACAGTGCGGCGGGTATGATGCCCGACGATTTTGCAAAGTTCGGCAAGAGGATAGCAGAAGAGGCAGGCGTTACCGTCGGTGTTGACTGTTCAAACAAGAACGGACTTGCTTCGGCTCAGGCTATTATGGCGGTAAGAGAGGGCGTATCCATGGTCAAGACGTCCATCGGCGGAGAGTCCGTTCCCTTCGAAGCTTTTGCGGCAATGGTTAAAAACTGCGGTGACGATTACGGCTTTTCTGCCGGAATCAGCTATACCGAAATGCACAGAATACTCGGTCAGATCGGCTGGATCTGCTCCGAAAAGAAGGCGGAAAAGGGCGTTTCCTCCCAGTCGGTCGAGGAAAGCGGTATAAGGCTCGATGCAAAGGACGACATAAACGCGGTTGCGGCGGCTGTGGCAAAGCTCGGCTATGACCTTTCCGACGAGGACAATAAGCGTGTCCACGAGGAGGTATGCCGCGTTGCCGAAAAGAGAAGCGTGGGTGCGAAGGAGCTTGATGCCATCATAGCGACCGTTGCTCTGCAGGTGCCCGACTCATACAGACTTGAAAATTACGTTATAAACAACGGCAATATCATAAGCGCGAGCGCGCAGATAACACTTAGCCGCGAGGGAAGGATGCTCCGGGGAATCGCCATCGGAGACGGCCCCATCGATGCCGCTTTCGTTGCCATCGAGCAGATAATAGGGCACAGATATGAGCTTGACGATTTCCAGATCCAGTCCATCACAGAGGGCAAGGAGGCTGTCGGCTCCGCCCTCGTAAAGCTCCGCTTTGACGGCAAGCTTTATTCGGGCAACGGTATTTCCACCGACATTATCGGCGCCAGCATCAGAGCGTACATCAGCGCGGTAAACAAGATAGTATACGAAGAACACAACGTTTAAAAATAAGGAGCATTGACCTATGAAGCTTTCATTTTCGACAAAGGGCTGGCATGACAGCACCTTTGATGATTTTTGTACGATCGCAGAATCGCTGAAGTTCAAGGGCATTGAGCTTCACAACATAAATAACAAGCTTTTCACCGACAGAGACGGTGCTTTTCACGATTATTCGGCGGCATCGACCCTGCGTATGCTTTACGATAAAAAGCTGTCCATTCCCTGTATTGACATCGTAAGCGATATTACGGAGGAGAATGAGATCGCAAACGCAAGGGACGAGATATCAAGATGCTTTGAAATAGCACAGTTTTTGCACATTCCGTATATACGTCTGAAGTCGAGAAAGGCTGAAGGCGGAATCGAGTGTGCCGAAAGGTTTATTTCCGAGGTTCTGCCCGAGGCGGAGGAGCGCGGGGTAACACTTTTGCTTGAAACGTCGGGCGCATTCCGTAACACCGCCGTATTGCGCGAGACGCTCGAGAGCTTTGCTTCCGACAGCCTCGGCGCACTGTGGAATCTTTCCGAGGCATTTGCCGAGGAAAAAAATGCCGAGACCATAATCAAAAACCTCGGTGCATACATCAAGCACGTTCACTACAATGACGTTGAAGTGGTTGACGGAAATAAGACCTACTGTCTTGCGGGCGAGGGTCAGCTTCCCATCGGCGATATTATGAATGCATTGAAGAGCGTTAACTACGACGGCTTCATCTCGCTTGTATGGGATCCTGCGTGGTGTGAGGAGATCGACGATATGGAGATCATTTTCGCACAGTTCAGCCACTATATGAAGCAGTTTTCGGATACATCAAAGGGCGAGAAAAACTTTTATTACAACCGTGCACACACGGGTCGCTTCAGCTGGAAAAAGGACGATCTTATAGACCTCACCTTCTCTCAGGTGCTCGACAGACTCGTCGAGGATTTCCCAGACCAGTATGCATTCAAATACACCACACTCGATTATACAAGAACCTACAGTGAATTCAGAGACGATGTTGACACGTTTGCACGCGCGCTCATATCATTAGGCGTTAAGGCGGGAGATAAGGTTGCCGCTTGGGCATCAAACGTTCCGCAGTGGTTTATCGCTTTCTGGGCAACGGTAAAGATAGGTGCAGTATTGGTTACCGTCAATACGGCATACAAGATCCACGAGGCGGAGTATCTGCTCCGCCAGTCGGATACGCATACTCTCATTATGACCCAGGGATCAAAGGATACGAACTACGGCGAGATCGTCTCCCAGCTCTGCCCCGAGCTTGAAAACACAAAGCCGGGTAAGCCCCTGCACAGCAGAAAACTCCCTTTCCTGCGTAACGTTATTACTGTCGGCTTTACCCAGAAGGGCTGTATGACGTGGAACGATGCCATCAAGCGTGCCGACGAGGTGCCCGTCGAAGAGGTGTACAGAATGGCGGCGCTCGTCGATAAGGACGACGTATGCAATATGCAGTATACGTCGGGTACGACAGGCTTCCCCAAGGGCGTTATGCTCACCCACTACAACGTAGTAAACAACGGCAAATATATCGGAGACCACATGGATCTTTCGACCGCAGACAGAATGATGATCCAGGTTCCCATGTTCCATTGCTTTGGAATGGTGCTTTCGATGACGGCATCGATGACCCACGGTACGACAATGTATCCTCTGCCGTATTTCTCGCCCAAGCCCGCACTTGCCTGCGTGCACAACGAGCATATCACGGCATTCAACGGTGTTCCCACAATGTTTATCGCAATGATGCAGCATCCCGACTTTGAAAAGACCGATTTTTCGTATATGAGAATTGGTATTATGGCTGGCTCGAACTGTCCTGCAGACCTTATGAAGAAGGCGACCGAGGTCATGAATATGCGCGAGATCGTGTCTGTTTACGGACAGACCGAGGCATCGCCCGGATGCACGATGAGCAGCTATTACGATTCACTCGAGGTAAGAACGGAGACAGTCGGCTCTGCTTTTGCAAACGTTGAATGTAAGGTCATCAATCCCGAAACGGGCGAGGATTGCCCCGACGGCGAAAACGGTGAGTTCGTTGCAAGAGGATATAACGTAATGAAGGGTTACTACAAGATGCCGGGCGCGACGGCAGCGGCTATTGATGCCGACGGCTGGCTTCATACGGGCGATCTTGCTTGCCGTACCCCCGACGGTAACTATAGAATTACAGGCAGACTTAAGGATATGATAATCCGCGGCGGTGAAAACATTTACCCCAAGGAAATAGAAGAGTTTATTTACACCTGCCCCAAGGTAAGCGACGTTCAGGTGATCGGTGTTCCCGACAAGAAATACGGCGAGGAGATCATGGCTTGTATCATTCTTAAAGAAGGAGAGACCATGACCGAGGACGAGATGAAAAAGTATATCGGCGACCACATGGCGAGACATAAGGTGCCGAGATACATCGACTTCGTCGATTCCTTCCCCATGAATGCCGCAGGAAAGATACAGAAATATAAGATGCGCGAAAACGCCGTCGAAAAGCTGGGGCTTAAGAAAGAGTAAGGCGAAAAATGGTTAACGGTTTTCAAATTGTCGATGCTCACTGCCATATCTATCCCGACAAGATAGCGGCAAGGGCTGTTGCCGGAACAGACAGCTTTTACGGCGAGCACTCATTTGCCGACGGAACGGTAGGACGTTTGGTCGAAGTGGGGGATGATGCCGGATTTGACCGCTATATCGTGCAGTCGGTGGCGACAACTCCCCATCAAGTGGAGCGAATCAACGAGTTTATTGCAGAAAGCGTTGCAAACAGCAACGGCAAGTTTATCGGGCTCGGCACACTGCATCCCGACGGAGATATTACAGGCGATATACGTAAATTGATCGACCTCGGGCTGCATGGCGTTAAGCTGCATCCAGATATTCAGCAGTTCAAGATAGACGACTACAGGTGTTTGAAGATATACGAAAAGTGCGAGGAAGAGGGACTGCCCATTCTGATGCATACGGGTGACCACAGATACGATTATTCGAATCCGAACAGACTTTTGCCCGTAATGGAGATCTATACGGGACTTACGGTGATAGGTGCGCATTTGGGCGGCTGGTCGGTGTGGGACGAGGCGGAAGAAAAGTTGACGGGACTGCCAAATCTGTATGTCGACACCTCGTCGAGTCTGCCGTTTATGAGTAAGGATAAAGCGGTAGAGATCATTCGTGCCTTCGGAGAA
Organism: Clostridia bacterium; assembly: GCA_017441005.1. Taxonomy (GTDB): domain Bacteria; phylum Bacillota; class Clostridia; order Oscillospirales; family CAG-272; genus RGIG1995. The sequence continues at coordinate 6,185 of JAFSAM010000002.1, forward strand.
GACAAGGTGCTTTTCGGTACGGATTATCCGATGTGGAATCCGAAAGAGGAGCTTGAAAGATTTTTCTCTCTCGGTCTTACCTATGAAGAGAACAAAAAGATCCTATCGGACAACGTGCTGAAGCTTTTTAATATGTAAAAACACAGAGGTATACGGTGAATCCGTATACCTCTGTTACTTTTTGGGAAGCGTCGCACCCTCATTACTTGACACATATAAATATATACGATATAATAATATCAGATCACTTAACAAAAAAATTATGAAGGGGAATGTCAAAATGAAAAGATATTTAGCTTATCTTTTGTGTTTTATGCTGGTTATATCACTTGCTTTTGTTGTTTCCGGCTGTGGAAATAATGATAATGCCGATGAAACAGCGATAGATCCCAAAGAAGAAGCCCCTGAGTCGTCGTCAAATACAGATGACACAACAGAGAGCGAGGCTCTTCCCGAAGAAACCGAGGAAAAGACACCTTCGGTTGACCGAAACAGCGCTTTCCCCATAAAGCCGACTGCCGCAAAGCTGCATTCCACCACCCGTGACATCGTGGCGTGCCAAAAGAACAGCTATACTTACAAAGCAGGAGACACAACGCCTATGTACGGCATTGCCTCGTATGACGGAACGTATGATTCGGGCGCAATTTACACACAGGTATACCCAAGAAACGTGTTTTTTGAAATAGAAAACAAAGCATACGAAACGGATTATGAAAAAGTCGAGACCTTGAATTATAAGGGAATAGCCGATCAAAACGGAAAAGTCTTCCTGCCTGCGGAGTATATTTCGGTCAGCGTCCTTAATGAGCATTATGTTTCGGCTTATAAGGCTACTGCAAAGACCGACAGCGAAGCCGATGCCGTGATCACGCTGTACGGCTCTTCTACCGATAACCTGACGTATCATTACTACACCGGAATGTGGCACCTATATGATGTTTCGAGCGGCACAGCGATCGAGATAGCGAGCGGCAAGAGAGAAACCGACATTCGCGCTTACGGCGAGGTGATCAGCTACAGGACAGACGACGGCAATTACATTTATCAGGGACCCGACAGAAACCCCATCGAGGGCAATTTTTACATCACTCCCACAGGGATCATCATCAGAGATAACAAGCAGTATAACTACAAAAACGAACTGCTTTTCGAGGTCGAGGAAGGATACATTGTCACCGATGTGACCATGGATCACGACAATTATATAGTAACAAAAAACGAAAACGACAGATTGGTCTGCAAGGTAGTGAACGGCAAGGGCGAAACCATTTCCGAAGAGTTTACAGACAGCATTTCCGTATATAACGATCTCATCGTATGCGGCGAAAAGGTATATGATTTTGACGGAAAACAGATACTCGACGGAGATTATTCGTCGGTGTTCAATAAGAATGTCGGCGGAGTATCGTGCTACGTGCTCGAAAGCGGCGACAGTGTTGCTTTTCTTGACGGCGAATTGAACGTTCTTTTCGAGGGAGAGATCAAGGATAATACCGAGAGCTCGGAAAAGTATAACCTGATTTACAAAAAAGCAACCGATGACACTACCTGCTTTTTGTATTACTGTTATAACAAAAAAGACTACGTACAGGGCTCGAAGGGGATTGGTTTTCTTATGGTGATGAATAAAGACGATGAGGTCATCGACCTTCTCTCGGGCGAAGTGTTGCTTGACGGCTACTCTGATTATTCAGCCGAAGACTATGACGGCAAGCTCTTTCTTCTGGCAAAGAAAAATAATATAACAGATATTTACCTTGTTACTGCAGAATAGAATCCATATTTTCTGAGGAGGGTTTATGAAAAAAATAATCATATTAATTTTGACTGTATTTTTGTTTTTGCTTATTTCGTGCAAAAATGAGCCCACAGTTTCTCCCGAAGCCCAAATGGTTGAAACCCCTAATTTGATAGGCAAAACAGAAGAAGAGGCATTATCTATTTTGCAAAACCTCGGACTGAACGTTATCAGAAAGTATAAAATTTCGGATCTCACCGAAGATGCCGTCATTGAGCAAGATACCAAGGCAGGAACTTATGTAGAAGTCGGCACAAGTATAACTATCGTAACAAGTGTAGGGCCAATCAAACCTTTACTTACACTTGAAAACTGCTACGGTGTTGATTACGAAAAAGCAAAACTCGATTTTGAAAAAATTGGATTAAAAACCAAAGTCGTATATGAATACAACTATATGGTGCCCCAAGGTTCAATAATAAGAACAGAGCCGAGAGGACGCACCGTATTAACCAATGATACCGTAGTTACTGTCTACGTAAGCAAAGGAATAAAACCCGAATATATAATGCCTGATTTTGTTGGAAAAGACCTTTCGGAGGCGTCGGCATTTTTCTACGACAACGATATCAATTTTGCTGTATTCGAAGAATACAACAATTCTGTCGGTGTAGGATGCATTATTAAAACAAACCCACAAGCCGATACGGTAATATACGGCGGAGTTGCTGTTTATATAAGCAAAGGTAAGATGCCGGAATAAATTTCCGTTTTCCCCATAGATGTGTGTATGTCTATGGGGAATTATTTTTGTCGGAAATATTCAATGCCACTCCCCCCACACACATTTATTTTCCGAAAAACTCTTGATATAGACGGAAAATGCTGATATAATAGTATAATAGCATTAATCTAATATCATGAGGTGACATAAAAATATGCCAATTAAAGTTCCGTCGGGTCTGCCGGCTGTAGGAATTCTCGAAAATGAAAATATATTCGTTATGGATGAAAACCGCGCTCTTTCTCAGGATATCCGTCCTCTGAGAATCGCGATCCTTAACCTTATGCCCACGAAGATCGTTACCGAAACACAGCTTATCAGACTGCTTTCGAATACGTCCTTGCAGATCGAATTGACCCTCCTCTATCCCTCGACCGCGCATAAGCCCAAGCATACTCCCGAGGAGCACATGCATCTCTTTTATACAAGCTGTGCCGACGTTATGACCGAAAAATTCGACGGACTTATCATAACGGGCGCGCCCGTGGAAAACCTCGATTTTTCCGAGGTCGGTTACTGGGACGAGCTTTGCAGGATAATGGAATGGTCAAAGACAAACGTCTATTCCACCCTCCACATCTGCTGGGCGGCTCAGGCGGCACTCTATTACCATTACGGCATCCCAAAGCACAGTCTGCCCGAGAAAATGTTCGGAATCTTCCCCCACACGATCAATAACCCTTCACATCCGCTGTTGCGCGGCTTTGACGAGGTGTTCAATGCCCCCCACTCAAGACATACCGACATCGACTCCGAGCTTGTTTTGAAAAATCCCAACCTCGAGGTTCTGGCACAGTCCGATATGTCGGGGCTGTTCCTCATTGCCGATAAGTCCATGAGACGCTTTTTTGCAACGGGACACCTCGAATATGACTTCGACACCCTTTCAAAGGAGTACTTCCGTGACGTGAACAAGGGGCTCGATATCAAGATCCCGTATAACTATTTCCCCGATGACGACCCCACGAAAAGACCGCTCAACACCTGGAGAAGCCACGCGCACCTTCTTTTCGCAAACTGGCTTAACTATTGCGTATACCAGCTTACTCCTTACGATATCAACGAAATCCACTAAAAGGAGACAGTAAAAAAATGGCTGTAAACAAAAAAAGAGTAAAATCACTCCCGAATCCCGCAATTCCGTTATTTAAAAAACGAATCACCATCATTTGCATTATATGCGGTGTTGTTATGCCCTTTATTGCAAACTACGTGCTCTCGTATATTATGATCAATATAAAAGACAACCTTTTATACACGACGGAATTCGAATTGCTAAATGCGTTTATTACGGCTCTCACCACAGTGTCTATGTTCGCTTTGTTCGGCGTGATCGTCAATTCGATCGTGCGCTTCGGACTCAAAAAAAGCATTGTCCCACTGTGCTTCGGAGTTGCCAGAACACTTCTGTTTTATATATTTACGATCGAACTGTGCGCAAACGATATGGGAACCGGCTTCTTTGATTTTTTATCGGCAAGCTTTTCGTCGGTAGCACTTAACGCAGGCATCGACCTCTTGTTGCTTGCGGGGGTTGTGATCCTCACAGTATTCCTTCGTGCAAAGTTCCTGAACGAGAAAAAGACGAACATCACCGTAAAAAAATTCTTCGACTTTAAAAACCCACTCATTGCAATTTATATTTGGGTCATTATACTTGTGTTTGCATTTTATCTGTCCGGTTGTATTACCGAAACTGTTTCGATCGTACTGGCATACAACGGCTACGAAGTATTTGCGCTTATATCCCCGTATCTCGGTGTAATAGGCAAGACCGCTGTCGGTTACGTTATAATGTGGGGCTGTGCTAAATGGCTTGACTTCCAGTGGAAGAGCTTGAACAACGCAAAATGAGCAATGTCGTTATTGTAAGCTGTGACAAGGTCTTCTCGAGGATGCTCGAGCTTGAGCTTGGCGAGATCGGCTTAAAACCGAAGCTGATCTGCGAAAGGTTTAATCTGCCGGCACTTAACCTTGCCGTTCGCAATACAGAATGGGTCATATTCGACGGCGATTATTACGAAAATGACATCTCATTTACAGAGTCTTTTGCTAACGCGTTTATACTGTTCGACAGAATTGACAGATTGGAACTGCCGAAGAATATTGTTGCACACTTCAAAAGGCCGTTCTCGATAGCTGAATTTACGGATACCGTCGCTGCATTTTGCGGAGGTACACCTTCTGTTTCGATACCCCGTCCCGAGCAAACAGTGTATATGGAGCTCGATGCTTTTTCTAAGCAGGTCACGGTCCAGGGCAATACGGTCAAGTTTTCACCGAAGGAGTTTGCTTTGCTTTCGCTGCTTTATAAAAACAGAGGACGGATCGTTTCCCGCAGAGAGGTGATAGATACCGTTTGGGGTAAAGATTACAATCTTGAAAACAATGTCGATAATGTGTATATCAACTATCTTCGCAAGAAATTAGACGAGCCGCTCGGACTGAAGCTGATCTGTACCGTCCGCGGCAAAGGCTATATGATGAAATAAAAATTGTCCGTTGTGAAAACAACGGACTGTTTTTTTACTGTCTCCGCTCGGCATCGAATCGGCGGTGAGTACAAATGAGACCTCCATCTGACGAGGTAGCGAAGCGGCACACACCAAAGCCTCTCCCTCCGGGAGAGGTGGCACACAGAGTGTGACGGAGAGGGATGATGCAAACAAATACCTTCTCCGGTGGGTAGCGAAGCGGCGGCGAGGGAGTGAATGACAGTCCGGTGGACTGTCAGAGCCGAGCCGTGACCGAGCCTCAGCGAGACAGGTGGCA
>JAFSAM010000015.1 GCA_017441005.1 Clostridia bacterium
CGCACAGCCGTATACCTTCTCCGGTGGGAGAAGGTGTCGAGGCAGTGTACATACTATATCAAATACAATACTCTGCTGCCGAGACGGATGAGGTCGTCTCCAAACAAATGTAACTTCTACTTCCATCTGACGAGTGAGCGAAGCGGCACGCACCAAGCCTCTCCCTCCGGGAGAGGTGGCACACGAAGTGTGACGGAGAGGGATGTTGCCGAGACGGATAAGGTCCTTTCTAAAGCGAAGAGGTAAAGTATTTCTCTCCCTCCGTCTCGGCAGCAAAGATTGGTGCTTTTTTCTTGCTTCTGCACTGCCGAGCCACCTCCCTCGTCAGATGGAGGTCTCATTGGTGCTCGCCGCTTCCCCGGACTGTCATTCATTTCGCGTAGTAACGCTTCGCTGCCTCTCGGATGAAAGCCTTTTTATACGAATAGACGACTTGAACAGTCTCGTGTTTCAAAATATGTTACACCGGTAATAAGAAAACAAAAAAAGAAAGCGACAGTGAGCGATTTCACTGCCGCTTTTGGATGTTTCTATTAAGCTTTTCCTAAGCCGACTTATTTATCGGTCGCTTTCTTTCTCTTGAAGAAACGAAGTCCGAATGCTCCCATTCCGCTTACAAGCAGAACTGCGAACCACATTCCGACATTAGATCCGTCGCCCGTCTGAGGAACGTTTGGATCCTTGTTTTCGGTGGTGTTTGTAACCTCGTTTGTGGTATAGGTGTTTCTACCCTCGACGATCTCTGCCTTATTGGTGATGGTAGCACTTCTTACGTAATCGACCTTGACCTTGAACGTTACAGTAACTGTCTCGCCCGCCTCAACGTCAAGATTCCATACGACCTTGCCGTCGCCGTATACACCGCCCTTATCGGCTGAGCCGTTAACGTACTTGGTGTAATCGGGAATGGTGTCTGTTATTGTAATGCTTGCCTTTTCGCTACCGGTATTCTTATAGCTGATGGAGTAAACCAATATATCGCCGAACTTGACTTCCTTGCCGTCGATGCTTGCCGTAGGTTTGGACTCAAGGAATACGTCCTTATCGGTCTCGTCCTCGACGGTGTAGCTTGTCACTTCGTTTGTGGTATAAGTGTTTTTGCCTTCGACCGCCTCTGCCTTATTGGTTATTGTCTCCGCCTTGACGTCATCGACCTTGACCTTGAACGTTACAGTAACTGTCTCGCCTGCTTCAACGTCAAGCGTCCACTTGATCTTGCCTTCGCCATATACACCGCCCTTGTCAGCCGAGCCCTCAACGTATGTGGTATACTGAGGAACAGTATCGGTGATCTCTACCGTTACCTTTTCTCTGCCGGTGTTCTTATAGCTGATAGCATAGATCAGCATATCATCTTTATATACCTTCTTACCGTCAACGCTGACAGTAGGAGCGACTGCATTGAATACGTCCTTAGTTAGCTCGTCCTCGACGGTATAGTTTGTGACGATCTCGGTTTCATAGCTGTTCTTGCCGTCGTTTGCTATAGCCTTGTTTTCGACCGTAACCGCGCCGACGCCCGTATTGACCTTAACCTTGAATGCAACTGTTACGGTCTCCCAAGCAAGCACGTCGTCGATTGTCCACTTGACCTCGCCGTTGTTGTAAACACCGCCGTTGTCGGCAGAGCCGTCAACGTAGGTAGTGTTCTGCGGAATCTTATCTGTGATCGTAACGTCTACGGGAGTTCCGCTCGTATTTGTAAAGCTGATATTATAGAGGAGCTCGTCACCCTCGTATACCTTCTTGCCGTCGATGCTGACTGTGGGATCCTCGGGAGCAAACACGTCTTTTTCAACGACGTTGTCGACCGTGTGGTTTACGACCTCGTTTGTCTTATATGTGTTTACGCCGTCACGTACCGTCGCGGTATTTGCAACGATAGCTTCGGTCTCGTCTACTCTTACATCGAACGAAACGGTCACACTGCCGCCCTTCGGAACGTTGAGTATCCAGTTTACGTGTGTGCCGACGTAGGTACCGTCGTGGGATGCCGAGCCTTCAACGTAGGAGGTGTAATTGGGTATGGTATCCATAATGTCTACAACAACGTCTTCACCGGTATAGTTGGTGTAGCTGATGAAGTAGGTAAGGATATCGCCCGCATTGACCTTCTTGCCGTCGATCTCGGTATCGACGCTGCCTGCGATGTAGACCTCTTTTTCGGTAACCTCGTCAAACGTTGCGTTTGTAAATGCAACACCCGTAGATACCGAAGCAGAAGGATCGCTTGATACGCCCGTAGCAACGTTTGTCACTACAGCTCTTAGCTGTCCGTCACCGACATCGCTGACCTGAACGATGAATTTATGCTCTGTTCTGTCATACACGATATCATCTATGGGCGAGGATGCATTCTCGACGACCACCAAGAAGTACGTGCCGGCAGTACCGAACATTTTTGCAAAAGTAAACAAGCCGTTGACGTTAACCGCAGTCGAAAGAATCTCTGCGTTTGTGCCGTTTATATCAAATGTATTGTCTGTCTCGTAAAACTCGAATAAAAAGTCGCCGTTTTCAAGGTCTCCGCCCTTGAGTGTCTTTGTTCCGCGTATGATCACCTCTGCCGCTTTTGCATTGTACATGTTTTCAAACTTGATGTTTGCATTGGCGATGCTTGCAGTTGCCGTAAGAATGCCGTCTTTATCTGTTACGGTTACATTTACTGTAACGGGTGTATGCACACCGTTATAGCCTACACCGGGAAGACTGCCGGCCGCCTCTTTTATCGTATAGGTGTATACACCGGGCTGGGTATACGTTATAGCATTAAATGTGAAGCTGCCGTCTGCCTTGTTGGTTACGGTATCCTTCAGAGAATTGCCCTCGTAGAGCTCGAAGCTGAACTCTCCGTCTCTGGGTGCTCTTCCGTGGAGGATCTTAACGCCGCCGAGAGTGTACTGTGTGGGAGCAACTCTGTAGCTGTTTTTGAACGTTACGGTATTATCAACCGAATCCTCGAAGTATGCGTTTGCAACAAGCTTGCCTGTCGCTTCATCGTTTATTACCTCGACAACGAAGTCGAAGATGGTGGCATCGTAGTACATACCGTCAAGCATATACTTGCCCGATGCGGGATCGTATGTCGCACCCGCAGGTATGCTTTCGACTATGTCATACTCGTACTTGCCGACCTCATTGAAGGTGAGTACGCCGTTAAAATCTACAAAGTCAACGTTTCCGTTAAGATCGTTTGTACCCGTAAGAAGGATCGTAGCTCTGTCGCCGTTTCCATATACGTAGAATGTGAACTGACCTGCGGTCAGGGTCTTGCCCGTAAGCTCCTTCTTGACCGATCCGTCAAGATCGACTGTCACGTCGGTGGGATCATAAGTGTTTGTGAAGTACAATTCGCCCTTGTTGTTGTCGGTGACAACAGGAGCCTTTTCAGCCTTTGCCGCATCATTGAAGGGCTCGACCGTCATAGTTGCAACCAGCTTGCCCGTCGAAGCGTCCTCTTCGACAACTACAGTAACAAAATACTGTGCGCCGGAGTATGTCCAGCCGGGTCTGTTGTCATCAACCTCGAAAACAAGATAATAGTGTGTGCCTATCTGCTCTCTTGTATAAACACCGCTGATTCGAGCCTCGCCCGCAGCATCCGTGAATATCGTATTATAGGAGGTCTCAGGCTCATTGGGGTCAAGGGGAACGCCATCCTTGTCGGCAACTACCGATCTGAACTTAAAGCCTGCCGCCGATACGTCCTTATCACCCGAAAGGTTGTTTACCGCCTTGGTTATATCCATGCTGATGGGAGCGGTCTCGTAGGTGTTTGTAAATGAAGCGGTATAATCGAGCGAGCCGTCGGCATTTTCGTCGCTGATCTCGGCATTGCCGTTACCGATGACATTAGCCTCAAGCTGTCCGTTGTTGTCTGTTACGACAACGTCGATGTTGTATATCGTTCTGTCGTAAGAAACGTTTGTAACGCTTCCCTTTTGCTCGATCACTCTGTACGAGTATGTACCGGTAGAGGTGAAGCTTTCACCGGAAAGCACGTTTTCTACTACAGTGGATTTTGTTCCGTATTCATTTGCCGCATAGACAATAGATACCGACTTAAGATCATCCCAATCCTTGTCTGCTGTGTTGTATTTCTGGACCAGGAACTTAAATTCGCCGCCCTCAAGTCTGCTTGCAACCGACTGGTCTGCAAAATTCTTGTTGATGGACAAGTCGATGTCAACGTTCGTTGCCTTGGGCACGTATTCGTTGATCACAACCGTGGTGGCATTTGCCGACGAAGGAACAGTAACAGTCGCTATATCGTTCGTCTCTGTGGCATTCTCGCCCGAATGGTTACGCGCACGGTATGTAACACCCTTGAATATGCCGCTCTGCTCTGTCGTAAGCTCTTCTTTTACGGTTACAACAGTACCCTCGGGTATGTTGTAGATATCGATGGTCTGTCTTGCCTTGATCTCGAAGACCATATTACCCTCTGCATCAACGGTCACCTCGTAGGTATTTGCGTGTGCGCTGTCTGCAACGGTAAATTTACTGCCCGCAAGCGCCTTGCCTACATTTACAGTGATCTTGAAGGTCTCGTCCAGGATAGCTCCGGGAACTGCATGGTCGCTTGTGATCTCTTTTGTGATAAACAGGTTGCCGTACTTATTGGGAGAGTTGGTTACAACGGCACGTGCATACTGTACACCGCCGTTTACCGCATCGCTTACAAGCGGAACGGTAACCTTGTCGGTCTTGCTTTCGATATAATAATCGCCGTTTATAATTTCACCGATCTCGCATTCGGTGCCGCCGGGAATGCCGTTTACGTAAACGGTCTGTCCCGCCTTGACGTTTACTGTCAAAAGGTTGTTTGTATAGTCGCTGTTAAGCTTGTTTCCGTCGGCATCGTATACAACGGGAGAAGCAACAACGCCGTCGGAAACCTTTACTGTCAATGCGTATGTGTCGTCGGGATCGCCGATATTTTCGGTAACAGTCTTTGTAAGTGCAATACCGGTATCGAGCTTGACGGTAACCTTACCGTTGTTGCCCAACCATACTACAACGTCGTTATCATTGTGATCCGAAGCGGTCTCGTAGGTGTAAACGGGAGCATAACGCACGCTTGCCGTGCCGGTGGGGTTAGCTTCCTTGTCAACTGTCATATTGTGCAAACGGCTTGTACGCAGAGATTCAATACCGAGCACAGCATAGAGGTCGGCACCGGGATTGCTCTGCTTGTATGCGTTTACAACGGCCTCTACCTGATCTACGGGAATGGCCTTTCCGCCATTGAGATAGGTTCCGTTATTTGCGTCAATGAAGGTCAGGGATTCCTTGATATAGCCCCAGTCAGCATATACGAGGTAGGTTACCTCCTCCGCCGCATTGGGAGCATCTGTGGTGCTTGGTGTCGGATGATAATAGGTCACATAAGTGTAAACCTTATCCGTATCAGCAAAAGAACTGTATTCATCGTAGGACAAGCGTGTCAGGCTGTATTTGGAGCTGTCCCAGACCATACCGTATTCGCTGTTTTCGGGGATGATGACCTCGTTGCCCGTTGCGTCCTCTGTGATCTTTGTGAATACGCTGTGGTTCGTCTGATAATAGTAGTATCTGTTTTTCAAGGAGGGCTTAAAGCCTACGTGTGCGTCGCCGTTTTCTACGCTTCCGTTATTGTTCATCGGATTCATATTTCCGAATTCGTTGCTGTAGAATGATACCGTTCCGTTTACATCGTCTATGTACTTGTAGCCCTGGATCATCGATACGTCAATGTCTCCGTTGGGGAGAAGCACGTCGGAGTCAATACCTACCGTGTAATATACACGGAGGGGCGACTGCACTAATTCCGTAATGGTCGAGGTAGTCTTATCGCCGACAGTCTCGGAGACAGCCTGCTCAAGAATGATCGGAAGTATCTCCTGATTGATCCTAATTTCAAGCTTCTGTGTTCCGTCTGCCTCTTCGGTTACGGAAATAACAATGTCTCTTGCCGTGTTCCATGACTCATTTGTCGTGGGGTTGACACCCGTCATCTCGGTTACGGAATAGGTGCCGTCGGCATTCTTAATAACACCGCAGGAAAGTCCAAACAAAGTTACCGTCTGGATCTCCTTGATCTCCATGTGCTGACCGATAAAGTCAACGTAGATAAGGGGGGTATGTTCAACGCCCGTTCCGCCCTCGACTACCGTCGAGCTGGAAATGGGGTTGAATACGCCCGAAGAAAGCTCCTCGTAGATCTGGTTGAACGTATCGTCAAGCTCTGCATTGGATACGTCATAGTAGTTGTCCGCATAGTTGATGTTTGCGGCTATTTTCGCATCTGTAATAACGCCGTTCTGCGTGGGATAATTATGGTTAAATGTCCAGCCGCTGTAGGTTACGTTCTGTCCGTTTGCCCAGTTCTGGAAATTTCTGTATGCCTCTCTGATCTCGCGATCGGAGTTGCTTGCATTGAAGCCGTTTGCGGTATCGGCGGGGTTCATAAGCAGTCTTGCGACTTTATTGGTGGTAACGTCAACACCTACCGTATAAACGGTAGCATCCTTGCCGTAATGAGCCTCGATCTTTGTCTTGGTGTAGGCTGCATTGAGAAGTGTGCTGAGGTAAAGGTTTCTGTTGCTTGCGCTCGTGCCGTCCTTGTCGGAATGGCTCGAAAGCTCGTAGAAGCCTTCCTGGCTCGCACGGTTAGCCTGACCGTCGGTAAGCACGATGGCTACGGGAACTCTGCCCTGAATGTCGGTCGCATTCGCAAGTATGTTAAGGCCTCTGTCTATACCCGACTGGAGGTTTGTACCCTGCGTGTAACCGCTGTCCTTGCCAAGCAACTTTCTGTCGTTATCGTATGCCGATACAACACCGGCATCGGACGAGCCGTTGTTGTAGTAGTCGGTTACGACAAGGTCAATGCCGTTCGTGTAGGCAGCAAGAGGAATAACAGTCTCGCTGTCTTTGTTGTATGTAACGATGGCAATACGTACGTTTTTGATCGTAAGAAGGTCGTCGATCAGCTTGTTTGCCGCCTCAATTGTACGCTGGAGACGTGTTACACCGTATCTGTCCTCGTCATCCATTGAAGTCGACGTGTCAAGAACAAGCACAACGTCCATAGGACCGGTCGTGGTCGTAGACTCCTTACTCGTCATAGTCGAGCCGAGAGCCGAGAAAACGATCTGGAAGCTCTCGTCCTCCTTGAGCGAGACGTCAAAATACGATCCCGCCTGGTTCTTTGTATTCAAAAGCACACGGTCGCCGTCCTTAAATACGGACTTGTCTACCCAGACGCGTCCGGCATAACGGTTACCGTCAGAGTCGGTTCCCATCATGGTCTCCCAGGTGTATGCAGTCCCCGGATCAGCAACAGTTCCGGTGATCTCTGCACGCATCTGCGGAGCGGCAGCCGCCGTCATAGCCATGGGTATATAGCTTACCAGCATAGCCAGACAGAGCAGGATGCTCAGCATTCTTTGCGAAATTCTTGTTTTTAGCATTGTTTTTTCCTCCCTGAGGCAAAATATAAAATATGGATCGGAGACGAACAGAACGGTATGCAAAAATATGTAAAACCATTTTTCTCCCCGGTTGTATGTATTGTTGCAGTGAATAGGCGAAGGATCGTTGCAAGCAACGTCATTTTTTTCGGACGTATCCTCAAAAAACGGCATCACCACAGCATTTTTCCGTCTACTATTGCATCTTACAGTATACCACAAGAAAAATGGTTTGTAAATAGAAATGATTGGATTTCATATTATTTTTTTACTCTTTTTACTTAATTTATTTCCGAATACCCCTTCTTTATGTTTCTGCCTTATATCATTTCTTACAAATACAAGAACACCGGTAATGGGATAGTCTTGTCCCGTTACCGGTGTTTTTCGGATATATTACTTTCAACTATTGTCACTATCGTATTTGTCTTTGCTTTTACGATAGATCAATGAACCTGTTAACGGGACAAAATTCCAAAACAACACCCAAAGAATAAAGAATACCAAAATTGTTGTTTCCCCTCTCAAATTAAACGGAAGGATACAAAGAATTATGATCACCAATAAATTATATAACGCTAACAGGAAATTAAATTTTTCATTAATAATTAACCTGCAATAATATATGCTGTAAATTGGCAATAAAATTACAAACCAAAATGCAAGAAACAGTAAATCCAAAATAAGACCGCCGTATTCCTCGGCACTGAAGGCAGCATTGCATATAGTCACAAGTGCCACTTGCAAAACAACAAAACCAACAGAAAAAACAAGCGGATAAATATATTTCTTTTTATTCAAGCTGTTTCCCTCCCGACGTGTATTATATCAAAAGGCTAATATGCAATAAAAAAGCAATTATTTTATTCGTTTTCCTCATATTTGATATAGTCGGCAAAGCCGTCATTGTATTGTATCATACCGAGTGCATTTGCCGAAAAAAGGGCGGCGCCCGTTGCCGCCTCCTCCTTGACGGAGGTGACTGACACCGGCATACCGAATTTGTCCTCCATAACCTTTTTGAGGATACCGTTCCTTCGGACAGCACCGCCCGACGCCACGATACGGCTCTTTTTCAGACCGCTTGCTCGGTATAATTCATATAACTCATCGCACATACCGTCTATGACACCGAGCACAAGGGCTGACGGAGTGAAATTGTATAGATCTATGTTTTCTATAGAGCCGCGGCGCGAAGGATCTGTCCTTGTTCCGCAAAAGAATGTGTTGACCGACAGAGGAGCTTCGCCGCTCGTGTACGCTTTTTCGGCTAAAGCGTTCATTGTATCATACTGCGACTCTTCAAGCCCTCCCGCAAAAGCGGCGTAATCCCTGAAAAATCTTTCGATCAAAGCATAAGACGAGCCGCCGCAGAGTGCCGAGCCGCATATAAGCCCGTCGCCGTTTATAAACGGACGGCATTCAAGCCCTTCTCCGAGGCTCTCCAAACGTCCGACAGCCGATATCTGCGAGCCCGTACCGATATTAACCAAAACGCTGTCTCGGTTATTTTTTACCGATCCCAAAAAGCTTGCCTGATTATCTCCGATCGCTACGCAAACGGGAATGCCGTTCCACTTGCCGACGATGTCATTTGACGGAGTGACAACCGGCAAAAAAGACTCATCGATGCCGAGAACCGACAGCTTATCGAGCTTAAAGCCCGATCTTTCAACGTCAAACAAACCAAAGCTCGCGGCGACAGACGTATGTGTTACAATTTTTCTAAGGCTGCAAAGGCGCATAGCCAGATAGTCCATAATGCTGCAAAAGCCGACAGCATCGGCAGGGATAAGACCGTTCAGTTGGTTAAAGAAATGCGTTGCAATTCCGTACCCCGATGCTACATCCTCCCCCGTCAGCTTCTTTATCAGCTGAATGGCGTTCATTCCGTCTTTGGTCGGAAGAGTCGCGCGCTTGTCCTGCCAATTTATAAGATTTGATACGGCTTTCCCCTCAATGTCAACATATAGAATACCGTGCATCTGCCCGGTTATGCCAATGCAAGCTATGTTACGGTGCTCTTTGTAAATACGTCCAAGCAGTTCTTCGGCAATATCCATAATGACAGAAACGCTTTGCTCGCTAAAATCGCTTTTTTCGACGTAGGAATTATGCGGAACCGAATAATATTCGAGCTGCTCTTTGCTGTCAAGGTCGATAGCACAGGCACTTACCGTGGTAGTGCCGATATCGATACCCACAGCCAAAAAGGGTGTTTTTTTCTCGGTATTATCAACATAATTATTATTTTCGATCTCACAGTTACTCAATTTGTGATCACCTCAAGTAAAGCAATAATGAAAAGAAGCCGCTTAATGCTGTTTTTTTGACGAATACCACGCTTTTCCTTTGTATTCATCCCACTCAACGGTAAATTTGTCAAACTTAAACAATACGGTAAAAAACGGATCATTTGATAATGCATCAATAAAATAGGTCGTATCATCGTATAGACCAAAATCATAAACTGTAAAGCCGTTCTTCAACATCTTTTCAAACTGCATATAGGCGTTTTTTTCGGTAAGAACGACTCGGTCTCCGACAAAATAATACTCCCCGTCCTCGCCTTGCTTACTCTCTCTTAGGGGCTCGTAAGAAATCAGATCAAATCCGTCAAAAGTAATGTAAGCTTTGTCGATCTCCATATCCGATTCAAAAGGATTTTGTTCTGCATCCTTATGAACGTTTACATAAGAAGCCCTGACCTTTAAATGTGTGTTATCAAAGCTTTCGAGCATAAATTTTGCATCGTGAAACTCAAAATCGGCCGGTCTATTTACCGAAACGTATCTCATAATATCACCTCTTATACAAAAATAAGTATAGCATATTATTTTCAAATGTTCAACATCTTTTATTTGTGCAAATATGAAAAACATTAGAAGCTTGCTCTCGCCTCATTCTGACGAGGAAGGCTGCATTGCATATAGTCACAAGTGCTATCTACAAAACAACAAAACCAACAGAAAAAACAAGCGGATAAATATATTTCTTTTTATTCGAGCTGTTTCTCTCCCGATGTGTATTATATCAAAAAGGCTAATGTGCAAGAAAGAACGATCAAATTTTTTACCGAAAACTATGATATGCTTTTTCAAGTCTATATATAATCTACGTTGTTTTTTATCCTGTAACCTTAGTTTTGGTATTTTTTTGTATTGCGATAAAAGCCACGCTCCCTGTTAATATATTCAAGAAATTAATTAAATAATGTCACTATTGTCCATTGACGGAATATCGCGTTTGTGATATGATTCAAGTGAACTTGGAAAAGAGGGGTAAAAAAATGAAAAAGGTTGATGCCACGCAAGGCAATCTCTCAAAACAAATTTTTATTTACGCAATCCCGTTGATTCTTTCAACCATACTGCAAACATTGTTTGACGTTACGGATAAAGCTGTACTCGGTAATATGGCAAACGATACGGCGGTTGCTTCCATCGGCGCAACCAGTACCGTTACTGCTCTTATTATAAACGGCGCCGTCGGTCTCTCCACCGGTACTGCGATCGTACTCGCTCGTGTCGTCGGCCAGAAAAACAAAGAAAGAATACGAAGTACAATAGACACTTCTCTTATCACAAGCCTGTGTCTCGGCCTGATCGTTGCCGTCTGCGGCTTAATTTTTTCCCCCGATTTTTTGAATCTGACAGACTGCCCGCAGGGCGAATGTTACGACGGAGCGCTTATTTATATGCGTATCGTCATAGCCGCTGCCCCCGCTACACTCCTCTATAACTACGGCTCAGCAATCCTCAGAACGCTCGGAGACTCCAGAAGCCCTCTTTTTTACATAACCGCAGCAGGTGTGATAAACGTCGTTATGAACGTTATCCTCTGCCTCATTCTACCCCAAAAGGTTATCGCCGTCGCAATCGCAACGATTTCTTCTAAAATCATCAGCGCAATTCTCGTTTTTAGAAAGCTTTGTACTTTAGATGACACGGCTCGCGTTGTAATACACAAAATGCGCTTTCATTTCCATTCGTTTCTTAGCATTATTCGCTTCGGTATCCCCGTATCAATATCAACCCTTGTGCTCCCCCTCGGTAACCTGCAGATTCAAACCGCAATCAATTCTTACGGCACACCCGCAATCGCAGGTCACTCTGCCGCTATATCGCTTGAATCCTTCTCGTATGCAATTCAAAACGGGTTCAGTGGCGCCGCCATGACGTTTATGGGTCAAAACATCGGCGCGAAAAACGTCGATCGTGTGCGAAAAACGTTCCGTCTGTGTTTGATTTACAACGTCCTTATTTCGGGCTTGTTCGGATATTTGTCTTATCTTACGGGCAGATTTTGGCTCGGAATCATAGTCGGTATGAAAGCGAAAGAAGCAATTGACTTCGGAATGATACGTCTCTCATACGTGCTTCAGGTAGTGTTTATCAACGCAATCGGTAACACTTTGATAAACGCGATGAAAGCTTTTGGGTATCCTATGCTCACGAGTATCACAAACGTCGTAATCAACCTCGGCTTCCGCGTAATTTGGATGCAGTACGTTTACCCGTTATGCGTACAATTTTCCACGATTATGCAATGCTATACCGTCGCTTGGTTGCTTAATCTTTTCTTCTACATTATATTCTTCTCGATAGTTTACAGACGGTATGTAAAAACAGGCAAATGCAAAGAAATATAATTTACAAAAAAAGATTCTCACTCAATACCGAGTGAGAATTTTTTTTATTATTTAAGAAAAACAACTTCGACAAAAAGTTTCAAAATCAGCGATTTGAACTTTTTTTCGAGAATATAAGCAATTATTTTTTAAAGCACAATTTCTTTTGCTCTGAAATCGCAATATTTGTTATCGTATCCCGTATTATCGCGGTGTAAACGAACTGTTTCAACGCTCTTTTTGCCCTGATGCTCAATCTCTATCTCATATTCGCCGTAAAAACCGCTGAAGCGAAGCGCTCCCGAAACGGTAGTTTCAAAATTCGTATTCCACTCACGGTTTATCAAACGGTCGAGAACCTTATATGCGTTCTTTTCGCTGCAATCGTTACGGAGAAGTCCCGAATAATAAACGTTTTCCGTTTTGTATGCGGTCAGGTCACACAAGTTCCACCAGACTATGGATTCGCAATACTTGCTTGAAAACCATAACTTAAAAAGTCGCTCGGTAAGCTCTGCCTGCAGCTCCTCGTCATAGCGGTCATTCGAATACGACGGGATCGAGACCTCGGAAATGTGTATCGGAAGCTTAAAATCCCCGTATCTTTCAAGAACGTCAATTATCCTCAAGGGGTTGCACACCTGAGCCAGTTTTTCGTCGGCAGTTTCTTTCGGACCGTATGCGTGATACTGCATTCCGAGTCCGTCGATTTTTACACCCTCGCGGAGCATTTTTTCTATCATAAGATAATAGAAGCTGCGAAATCCCTTGTAATGCTCACCAAAGGTCTCGTGTATTCCCTCGTTCCAATACAAATTGGCATTGGGAAGATATCGTCTGCAGGTGTCAAATGCCCACTTTTCGTGGTCCTGCTCGTCGGTTATCTGCATATTTCGTGCGCCGTTGCCTATATATGCGTTTTTATAAACCGTAAGCATCTCGTTGATTACGTCAAAATCAAAAATTTCGTCTCCGTACCGTTCGGCAATTTCCGATATACGTTTTGTGATCTGCCTTTTTAATACCTCGTTGTCATCAGAGATCCATTTAGGCTGAAAGGAATTATAAACAAGACAGTGACCCTTTGTGCGAATATCGTTCTCCCGACAAAACTCCATGATCGTATCGATCGGAGGACGGCGGGATACAAACGGAGAATCCTTCGAAAAACGGGGATTTCCCTGCTCCGGTTCGAGCGTGTCCCAGTAAAACGGAACGACAGCATAGTTAAAGACCTGCTTGAATCGCTCTCTGTAAAGCGCGCGTCTTTCCTCGTCCTCATATTGATCAAGATAAAATGAACTGCATCCGAACTTAAACTGATGCTTTTTCTGCTTGACCTTAACGTGTACACCTTCAAGAGGATCACCATTTTTATCCTTGAAAGAAAGTACAAACTGTCCCTTTCTGTTTTCCTCAATATCGCGGGCGATTTTTCCGTTCAGGTAATAATCGTAGCTATCAAATTTTTTAATAATTTTTTCTAATCCGTTTGACATCTTCCTACCCCCTTTTTTAATTATTATAATACTATAATTTTAATATTTCTCTTCTATAACTATACAAAAACTTTTAATTCCTATACTAAATGCGATTGAACATATTTATGATACGTGCTATAATAAAAGCAATTATATAAAATGATAGGGGAGATAGGTAATATGAAAACCGAAAACGCATCCTTTGACGGGATCGAAATACACCACGTCAAGGGATATATAAAAAAAGATTTTTGGAGCGAATCATATCATTCCCACGAGCATGCAGAGCTTTTTATCCACGTTTTGGGACGAATGGAGCTTTTTATAGAGAACAAGGTTTACTCTCACAGCGGAAATGAGATAAGACTATATGCCCCCTGGGAGCTTCATTTCGGAAAATCTGATTTTGATCAGGATATGGAGTGGTATCAGATATCCCTCAATAAAGCGTTCCTGGAAGCAAACCCCGCCCTTTCCGAGAGGATTGTCTCCAGAGAAAAAGGCATCGGGAACGTGTTTATTTCAAAAGAGCACAAGCACATCGTTTCTTTGCTTGATGAAATTTTGGAAAAGAAAAATAGCGCCCTCGGAAAGCACTATTTGTTTGCAAACGTTATTAAAATTCTTTGTTTGCTGAATGAAAAGGATAATAACATTGAAATAAGTCAGGGAAAAAACGAATGTATCCAAGAGGTTTTGGAGACCATAAACCGCGATATAACACACATTAAGACGGTTGAAAATATTTCGGAAATAACACACTTTTCTCCGTCATACATTCACCGATTATTCAGAACAAATCTGAATATTACACCGCATCAATATATCATAATGAAAAAATTATCCATCGCAAAGGAGCTTTTGGAAAAAGGATATAGCATAATAGACGCGTGCTATGATTCCGGTTTTTCCGATTATTCAAACTTTATCACCATTTTCCGCAAGCATTTCGGTATAACACCAAGCCGTTTTCGAAGCACCTGCGTTCAAAACAAATAAGCGGATCCCTATATACAGCTTCGAGCGCAAGAAAAAGCTCCGATATCATTACGTCACAATCCGATGCATTGTGCAGTATAGACCTCAAAAGGAACATAATCCACCTGTAACGCGTGGGTTTCGGGATTAAAAAAGCCTTCCTCCGAGAGGAGCGAAGCGGCGGCGAGGAAGTGAATGACAATCCGGTGGATTGTCAGAGCTGGGCCGTGACCGAACCGCAGTAGAAGGTGTCATTTTGCCGTAAGGCAAAATGACGGAGGGAGAGAAAAGCAATACGGTAATATGTATCTCTCATCCCGTCTTTTTGCTCCGCAAAAATCCACCCTTCCCTCAGGAAAGGGCTTGGGATTAGAACTTTTTCGCTTCGCTTGGAATATTTTCATGTATGAATGGAGATAGAAAAAGTTTAACTTCTTCGTTGTGTATTTAAGCGGCATGCATCAAGCCTCTCCCAGACGGGAGAGGTGGCGACGGAGAGGGATAACGCACAGCCAAAAGCCTTCTCCAGTGGGTAGCGAAGCGGAAGAATTCTAATTAGAAGCCCTTTCCTGAGGGTAGCGAAGCGGCACGAGCGTAATGAATGACAGTCCGGTGGACTGTCAGAACGCGAGTGTGACCGAGCCGCAGCGAGAGGGTGGCACGGCTTTGCCGTGACGGGATGAGAGATACATATTACCTTTTTGCCTCGAAAAC
>JAFSAM010000016.1 GCA_017441005.1 Clostridia bacterium
ATAGTATGTACACTGCCTCGACACCTTCTCCAACCGGAGAAGGTATATGGCTGTGCGTTATCCCTCTCCGTCACACTTCGTGTGCCACCTCTCCCGGGGGGAGAGGCTTTGGTGTGTGCCGCTTCGCTACCTCGTCAGGTGGAGGTCTCATTTGTGCGCGCCGCTTTACTGTCTCGGCAAAAAATTCATCTTCTTTTTTGATGCGCGGATGGTCGGTTTATTATATATATAAGAGTTGGTAGTAGTAATAGTTGTAGTAGGGGATGTGGAAAATGTGGAAAAGATTGTAAAATCGCATTATAGCTTAAAAATCCGGAATTTTCTCCCTGTTGAAACTCTTTTGAAATAATCGGGAAAAAGATTTCGGTTTCCACAATTTCAAAAAAACGGAAGATTTCAACATTTTTTCAAAAAACTTCAATGTTGAAAACTTTTTGTTGAAAACTACAAAACTTCCGAGCACAAAAACCGCATAAACAGAGGAAAAAACAGGTATAAAAATTTTCCACACTATTTTCAACAGGTGTTGAAAATATAGGGAGACTTATTTTTTTGATATCTCCGCCATAAGATCGTTTATCTCGATCTCGAGCAATGAATTTTCTTTGATATCGGTCTCGATCTTGTTGAGCGAGGATTTTACTGTCGAGTGATCGCGCGAGAAGATGTTACCGATCTTTTTAAGCGACAGGTCGGTCATATTCTTTATAATATAGATACAAACGTGACGCGCGTTTGCGATCTCCTGGTTACGCTTTGTTCCCTTGAGATCCTCTTCGGTAATGCCGTAATTTTTGGTTACTTTCTCGATTATTCTGTCTATTGTAACGTTTACCGGCTCTTCGTTTGAAACGATGACCGATACGCATTCCCTTGCAAGGTCCATATCAAGCTTCGACCCTTTCAGGAATGAATGCGCCGCCAGAGTTTTGACCGCACCCTCGATCTGTCTTATGTTGTTACGCAAATTCTCCGACATATAGTTAAGCACGTCGGGCGGAAGTGTTATGCCCAATTTTTTTGCTTTATGCTTGATAATTGCCGAGCGAAGCTCGTAATCGGGCGGCTGAATGTCGACTATGAGTCCGTCCTCGAATCTTGAACGGAGTCTTTCTTCGAGCGTTTTGATCTCTTTCGGCGGACGGTCGCTCGTCATTATGAGCTGCTTACCCGCATCGTAGAGCGCATTGAAGGTATGGAATATCTCCTCCTGCGTCGACTCCTTGCCCGCGATAAAGTGGATATCGTCTATAAGCAAAATATCGGTCTTTCTGAATTTGTTTTTAAACTTTTCTCTGAACGTAACGGGCGATTTCTTGCTGATGTTTTCGATCAGCTGGCTTGCAAAGTCTTCACCTTTAACGTAGACTATACTCGCATTCGGGTTACGGGCAAGCACCCGGTTATTGATCGCGTAAAGAAGGTGAGTCTTGCCGAGTCCGCTCTGTCCGTAGATAAACAAGGGATTAAAATGAGTGCCGGGGTTATTGCAAACGGCTATACAAGCCTCGTATGCGAATTTATTTGAGTTGCCCACGATGAAGTTATCGAAGGTATACTGTGTATGGTATGCGGGAAAAATGTTGCTTGCTTCTTCAAAGGGGTTGTCGTCTGTGTCATCGTCGGCCGCAAGCTCGGACACAGTAGAAATAGTCTCCTTTTTTTCCTCTGTATCATCGGGAGCCTTACCCTCAATGTAAGAGGTGAGATCGGGGTCTCCGTTCTGTCTTGAAAGAATGACTACCTCGACGGGATAGCCCACCAATTCTTCAAGATATTGCTTGATGGTGGAAAGGTGCTTGTCGGTAAGTATCTTGCATTTAAGATCGCTGTTGTTTACAAGCACGGCATATTTATCATTCAAAACCTCAAGCTTCAGATCGTTGAACCAAAGCTCAATGAAGCCTTCGGCGTAAGTCTGTCTCAGATTTTTTACAACGTTTGCCCAAAGATCGTCCAAAAACTGCATAAAATGCTTTTCCTTTCGATAAAAAAATAAAAAATTTATGAAAAATGATCGTATCTGCATATATATATTTTATTATAGCATATATATATATATATTGCAAGGCAATTTGGGTAAATTTTGCCCTTATTTTAAAATTTTTTTCTTATATATGGAAGAGAAATTGAAAAAAACACTTGACAACGGGGTAGTTTTGTGTAATAATAATGAGTACCGTTGAGTATTTAGAAGTTGAAGGAGGTGCGTGAAATGATCAGAACGTATCAGCCTAAAAAACGCCAGCGCAAAAAGGAACATGGTTTCAGAAAAAGAATGAGAACCGCCGACGGCAGAAATGTGTTGAAAAGAAGACGCGCAAAAGGCAGAAAACGGCTCACATATTAATGGCATAGACGTTTCTATTTTTACATCGCATGTCAGTTACAAAACCGCCGATACTTTTCGGGGGTTTTTGTTTTACGAAAAAAGTATACAAGGGAGGTTGATTCTTTATGAAGTATAGGGCAATAACCGAAAACCACTTGTATAACAAGGCATACCGTAAGGGAAAAAAGATTGCGGCGAAATACGTCGTAATATACGTTCTTCCCGATAAGCATGCTTTTCTGTTCAGAAAAGAAAATCCGAATAAACAGTATATTAACCGTATCGGACTTACCGTGACGAAAAGAATCGGGGGTGCGGTTACCCGTTCCCGGGTGAAGAGAATAATCAGAGAAGGCTACCGATTGACCGACAAGGAATACGGCATCAAAAAAGGCAATCTGATCGTTCTCGTCGCAAGGGATACTGCGGTAAACGCTAAATCAACGGACCTGAAGAAGGATATGGAATATGCGTTTAAGAAGTTAGGTATGATATGAAACGGGTTTTTATCTATCTGATCAGATTATATCAGAAATATATCTCGCCTCTTAAAAGTAAGCCCTCATGCAGATTTGTACCCACTTGCTCACAGTATGCGATCGAGGCATTGGAAACACACGGATTTTTCAAGGGAAGTTATCTTGCGATCTACAGGATACTGAGATGTAACCCTTTTTGCCGCGGAGGCTACGATCCGGTACCGGAAAAAAAGAAAAAGAAAAAATGTGAAAAGGAGAAATAGCTTTGATTGATTGGATTGTTGGAATATTTGGCAAACTGATTAAGTTCTGCTATACCATCGGCGGCGGAAACTACCTCGTTGGTATACTCTTGTTTGCGATCATAGTTAAGATTGCTATGCTTCCGTTAAGCATCAAGCAACAGAAAAACTCCATTAAACAGGCAAATCTGCGTCCCAAGGAAATGGCGATCCGCAGAAAGTATGCGGGTAGAAACGATAAGGTTACCCAGCAGAAGGTCCAGAACGAGATAATGGACCTTTATACAAGAGAAAAGTTCAACCCCATGGGCGGTTGTCTCCCCCTCTTGTTTACGCTTCCTATTTTCCTTATGCTCTACAGCGTAATCAGAAGACCCTTAGCCCATATCTGTAATCTCTCCGGAGATACTTTGACAGCTATTAAAACTGCTTTGACCGGAGAGGGCGCGCTTGCCGACCTCGGTGTCAATACCGCGGGTAACTGGCATATCGACCTGATCGACAAGATCAAAGACGGCGGCGAGGCGGTTTTGGAAAGAGTCCAGGCTGTCGCTACAGAAGCCGGCGGTCAATTCGTTGATTCCATCAGCGACCTTCCCAAATTTAACTTTTTTGGTCTTGACCTCGGTAAAACACCCTCGCTCGATAATATCAGCTGGCTTATAATCATCCCGATCCTCTCGTTTGCAATAAGCTTTGCTTCTATGAAGATCAACAAGAAGTTCACTTATAACGCAAACGAAGGCGTACAGAACGACCAGGCAGCAGGCTGCTCCATGAAGATCATGGACTGGATGATGCCTATAATGAGTACCTGGATCTCGTTCATCGTTCCCGGTATCGTTGGTTTGTACTGGATCATCAACAACATTCTCACAACAGGTCAGCAGATCCTTTTGGCGAAGATCTATCCCATTCCGAAGTTCACAGAAGAAGATTATAAGAGAGCCGAAAAGGAAATGTACGGTAAGTCCGTTTCCAAGAAGGGCTCGGGTAACGGCGAAAAGAAGAAGGTTCGTTCTCTCCACAGGATCGACGAAGAAGATTATGAGCCTAAAGAAACCGTTAAGACAGAAAAGCCGGCTGCAGAAAAGAAAAAGCAGCCCGAACCTCCAAAGACAGGCCTTGCAAGTATGGTCGATAAGCCCGAATTGCAGGACGAAGATGACACCGATAAGTAATTACTATTGATGCACTTGACAGGAAGTGCACACAAAGGAGAAAGTAAATGATACAAGAGGTTATAGTTTTTGAAAAGACTATAGAAGAAGCTATAAAGAAAGGCTTAAAGGAGCTGGGCGTACCTGCCGAAAAAGCACAGTACGAGGTTCTCGAAAACCCCAAAAAAGGTTTCCTCGGTTTCGGCGAAGCTCCTGCTAAAGTAAGAGTTTATTGCGAAGTAACTACGGGAGCTAAAGCTGTGGATTTTGTAAAAACTCTCGTAAAAAATATGGAGCTCGGAGTTGAAGTCAAGAGCGAGTCTCCAAACGGTAAGGATATGAAGATCACACTTGAAGGCGAATCCGCTTGTGCACTTATAGGTCACCACGGTGAGACCCTCGATGCTGTTCAGTACCTCGCTAATCTTTCCGCAAATAAAGGCGGCGACGACGATAAAGAAAAGTATTGCAAGGTTACCGTCGATATCGAAAATTATCGCGCAAAGAGAGAGGAAACACTCCGTACACTCGCAAGAAGAATGGCGAACAGAGTGCTGAAAAACGGCAGAAATATGACTCTCGAGCCTATGAATCCTTATGAAAGACGCATTATCCATTCCGAAGTGCAGAACATCGAAGGAGTATCAACCTACTCCATCGGTTCCGACGATAACAGAAAGATCGTTATCTGCCTCGAAGATAAAGTAAAGCATAAGAAATAATCATCGCGATTATTTTCGCAAAAAAACCGATTAATTAAAGGTTTGCATTAGCTTTTTACAGCTTGTGCAAACCTTTTTTTGTTTGCACGAACCGCAAATTCCTCCATCTGTATATCAAAACAGTTATCTTTTTCCCACGTGTGTGAATCGGCACGCACCAACAAAAACCTCCACCTGGCGGGGTAGCGAAGCGGCGCAATTTTAGCCTCCCCTTTGGGGGAGGTGTCAGCCATAGGCTGACGGAAGGGGGCTTGATGTATAGTTACTTATCTTTAAGCCCCACCCCGTCTCGGCTACACCGAGACACCCCTCCCAAAGACGGGGCTTTGGATTGTGCAAAGTCTTTTGTTTGCACAAATGAAACTTCTCCCTGAAGAGGCAGAGAAGCGGCATATACCAAGCCTCTCCCTCCGGGAGAGGTGTCGGCGGAGCCGACGGAGAGGGATAACGCACAGCCCAAAGCCTTCCCCGGTGGTGGGCAAACAAAAACAACCACAACAAAAAAGGGTGATGTTCTTAGCGGAGAATTTATGCTTTGAGCAA
>JAFSAM010000017.1 GCA_017441005.1 Clostridia bacterium
GCTGTTGAGCCCGCTCCGGTATTCGAAGCTGCTCCCGCTCCCGCGGTCGAGCCTGCTCCCGTATTTGAAGCTGCTCCCGCTCCCGCGGTCGAGCCTGCTCCCGTATTTGAAGCTGCTCCCGCTCCCGCGGCCGAGCCTGCTCCCGTGTTCGAAGCTGCTCCCGCTCCCGCGGCCGAGCCTGCTCCGGTATTCGAAGCTGCTCCCGCTCCTGTTGTTGAGCCCGCTCCCGTATGTGAAGCTGCTCCCGCTCCTGTTGTTGAGCCCGCTCCCGCAGCTGCTCCTCAGGCACGTTTCTGCCCCGTTTGCGGAAATCAAGTTCCCGAAAAATATATTTTCTGTGACCGTTGCGGTACAAAATTATAATTTGCATCGATCTTCATGTCCCCTTTCATTCCGAAAGGGGACTCTTTTTATTTGTTCATTGCTTGACACCAAATGATTATGTGTGCTAAAATGTACACATAATTCTTTTATGGAGTATTTTATGAACAACAACAGCTCTGCGACCCTGTACCGAGTTATCTCCGCCATCAGCATATTGCTTGCAACCTTCTTTTTGTTATCCGGCTGGATAGAAATTGAGGTGTTCGGCGGAAGTCACAGATATACCGTATTCGAATTAACCAATGCGGCTGATTCCATCAACTCGCTTTTTTCCTATGAAAAGCTGGAGATCGCTTCGTTTATACTGAAGATCACGATGGTTCTGACCTTGATCGACAATGCTTTCGCCTTACTGTATGCAGTTACCCCAATCAAAAAGCAATCGCCAAAACGATTGTCGTTTCTTATGACCGACATCACTGTGGTGATCGTCATCATTGGAATGATATACGTCGGCTTCGAGCACATCCATCCAAACATCAATCTGTTGTTTGTTTTTGTGTTTGAATGTATTGCAGGTATCAGCTACTCAAAATGCTACAGGATCATCACCGCAGATGTAAAGCACACTAAAGCAGGTGATCAAAAAAGCCGAGTCTGCCCCGTATGCGGAGCTCCCATAAACGATAGTCAAAGCTTTTGCGGCATTTGCGGAAACAAGCTTTGACCCAAAGCGATAATATACGGTAAAACACCTTGATCCCCCGCATCAAAACAATAAACCAAAAAAGTCTTTTTCACAAAAAAAGGCTTTTTTATTACGCAAAAACACTGATTTTTTACCTTTAAGCGTTATGTTTTAAAAAATACACTTGATTTAAAGCAAAAGATAGGATATAATATTAAGAGTATTATTATGACTTGGAGAAAATGTATGTCAATAACTAACGACAGACAAAAGAAGATCAGGAACTTTTCTATCGTGGCGCACATAGACCACGGCAAGTCCACCCTGGCTGACAGAATACTTGAGCATACGCAGACAGTTACCCAGCGAGAGATGGAAGAACAGCTCCTTGACAATATGGATCTTGAAAAAGAGCGCGGCATTACCATTAAGGCACGTGCAGTCAAGCTTGATTACACCGCCCCCGACGGCAGTGATTACGTGCTTAACCTAATTGACACTCCCGGACACGTCGACTTTAACTATGAGGTCTCACGTTCGCTGAACGCCTGTGACGGCGCCCTTCTTGTGGTCGACTCCACACAGGGCATTCAGGCACAAACGCTTGCAAACGCATACCTTGCAGTCGATGCAGACCTTGAGATCGTGCCCGTAATAAACAAGATCGACCTGCCCGCCGCCGACCCCGATAGAGTAAGAAAAGAGATCGAGGACGTGATCGGCATTCCCGCCGAGGGCTGTCCCGCTATATCCGCAAAAAGCGGATTAAACATCGAACAGGTCCTCGACAAGATCGTAAGCGACATTCCCTGTCCGAAAGGCGACGTTGACAAGCCTCTTAAGGCACTTATATTCGACTCTTACTATGACTCATACCTCGGCGTTGTCGTATATGTAAGAGTATTCGACGGTCAGATCAAGAGCGGTGACGATATCTACATGATGGGCACGGGCGCACGCTTCACGGTCGTAGATGTCGGCACTATGTCGGCATTCGGCCTTTCAAAATGCGATTACCTCGCCGCAGGCGACGTCGGCTACATCACGGCAAGCATCAAAAACGTTTCCGACACCCGTGTCGGCGATACAGTCACGAGCGCCGAAAACGGAATCGATACCCCCCTCCCCGGCTTCAAAAAAGCAATCCCTATGGTATATGCCGGTATATATCCCGCAGACGGCGCAAAGTACGGTGACCTACGCGATGCCCTCGAAAAATTAAGACTGAACGACGCCGCACTTACCTTTGAGCCCGAAACCTCGGCAGCACTCGGCTTCGGCTTCCGTTGCGGCTTCCTCGGACTTTTACACATGGAGATCATCGAGGAAAGGATCGAGCGTGAATTCAACCTCGACCTCATAACTACAGCCCCCAGCGTTATCTATAAAATAGACAAAAAAGACGGATCGACCGTAATGATCGACAACCCCGCAAACTATCCCTTGGTCGACGAGATCGAAACCGCCTACGAGCCTATGGTCAAGGCAAGCATCATCACCCCCTCTGACTACATAGGCGGCATTATGGAGCTCTGTCAGGACAGACGAGGCATATTCATCGATATGACCTATATCGACACCTCCAGAGCCGAGCTTCACTACAGACTCCCTCTGAACGAGATAATCTACGACTTCTTCGATGCTCTGAAAAGCCGCAGTAAGGGCTACGCATCGCTCGACTATGAGATCGCGGAATATGTACCCAGCAAGCTCGTTAAGCTGGATATATTGCTCAACGGCGATATCGTCGACGCATTGTCATTTATCGTACACGAGGAAAAAGCCTATGCGCGCGGCAGAAAGATATGCGAAAAGCTTAAGGATAACATCCCCCGTCAGCTGTTTGAAGTACCGATCCAAGCGGCGATCGGCGGCAGAGTTATCGCCCGCGAAACCGTCAAGGCCCTTCGCAAGGACGTTCTTGCAAAGTGCTACGGCGGTGACATAACCCGTAAGAAAAAATTGCTCGAAAAGCAAAAAGAGGGCAAAAAGAAAATGCGTACTCTGGGCACCGTTGAGGTTACTCCCGAGGCATTTATGGCAGTTCTCAAGCTTGACGAAGAATAATAATTACTTTATATTGAATAAGGGGATAAGAATTATGGAAAAGAGACTCGGACTATATATTCACATACCTTTTTGCGAACACAAATGCGATTACTGCGATTTTTATTCGATAACCAAATTTGATGACTACGTTAGATTCACCGACACCCTCCTGCTCCAGATGGAGGACTTCTCGGAAAAGACAAAGGATTACGTCGTCGACACCATCTACATCGGCGGCGGTACTCCCACTGTTTTACCCGTCAAGAGAATGCTTGAATTGATCGACGGCCTCTACAGAAACTTTAATGTTTCCGAAAACGTCGAATTCACGATGGAGGCAAACCCCGCCACCGTCACCAAGAAGACCCTCAAAAAATACAAAAAAGCGGGCATCAACCGCCTCAGCTTCGGTCTTCAGAGTGCCGTCGACGAGGAGCTCGGCGCACTCTCCAGAATACACAACTTTGATGAATTCGTAGAGAGCTACAACCTTGCAAGAAACGTCGGCTTTGAAAACATTAATATTGACCTTATGTACGGCATCCCCGGTCAGACACAGCGCTCACTCGGTCATACACTCGAGCAGGTGTGCGACCTTGAGCCCAACCACATTTCCCTCTACGGCCTTAAGATCGAGGAGGGTACTCCCTTCTTCAAAAAGAAGGACCGTCTCGAGCTTCCCGACGAGGATACAGAGTTTGAAATGTATAAATACGCCGTCGATTATCTCGCATTCAGAGGCTTCTGGCAGTATGAAATAAGCAACTTTGCAAAAGACGGCTTCAAGTGCCGCCACAATATGAAATATTGGACCTGCCGCGAATATCTCGGTCTCGGTCCTGCAGCTCACTCCTACTTTATGAACCAGAGATTCTCCTACAAGAGAAGCGTACCTATGTTTATGGATGCGCTCGAATACGTCAACTCCGACATCGATATCCTTGAAGAGAATTACACTGTCACCCCCGAGGAAAGAGTGGACGAGTATATTATGCTCCGCCTAAGACTCACCGAGGGCCTCAACGTCAACGAGTTCAAATATAATTTTAACAAGGATTTCAGCCAGATGTTTGAAAAAGAGCTCAAGCTTTATATAGACAACGGCTTTATGGAATTCAAAAACGGCCACTACTACTTCACCATCAAGGGTATGTACGTATCAAACTATATTCTTTCCACCTTCCTTACTTTCGACAGCGAAATGGCAAAGAACATTGCAAACGGCCTCGACAAATAAAAATATACTCCGTAAAAGACTTTACCTAAAGCCTTTTACGGAGTTTTTTCTTGACAGAAAAAATAATACCGTGATATAATAATACCGTAATAACAAAAGGAGGATTGATAATATGATCAAAACAAAAAAATTTTCCGCCATTATACTTGTTTTACTCTTACTTTTTGCGCTGTCCTCCTGTAATTCGGATTCGGATAAAAATAATGAGCACACTCCGCCGCCCGATAACAGAGAGGAATTATATAACCAAGCTGTGTCCGATATCGAAGAAAAGAATTACGAAGATGCTTACTCGACCCTGTTACAATTATGGGATTACAAAGATACGCAGGCTCTTTTGGATAGATTCACGTGGAAAGCCACTGCCGAAAAAACTATCGAGGGCGGCAAATCGACCCTGCACGAAATTGCCTATGATGAGAGAGGCAACGTCATAAGATCGGCTTACGTCCATTCCGTATCAACTACAGAGTACGTCTATGACGAAAACGATAACCTGCTTTCACAACGCACCGATTCGACCTTTGACGGCGGCACGGCGTTTACCGCCTATGAATATACTTACGGTGAAAACGGTCTCCTGATTAAAAAACGGTACTATGACTCGAGCAAAAACGATATCATCTATCAATACACATACGATGAAAACAATATGCTGATCAAAGAGGTAACATCGGGTCAGTCCGCCGATTCGGAAACCGAATATTCGTATAACGAGAAGGGACTTCTCGAAAAAAAGGAGCATTATTTCTACGGAAGAAGCGAGATCACCGAATACACCTACGATGAAAACGGAAATCTGCTTGAAGAAAAAATGACAGCCTCAAACGGCCAAAACAGCCTTTACAAATATACCTACGATGAAAAAGGCAACTGCCTAAAAAAGGATATGCTCAAAACAAACGGTCTTCACGAGATAACAGAATGCACCTACAACGAATACAACGTCATAGTCCAAAAAAAGCGATATCCCCATGACATTCCCCAAAACGTTACGGTTTGGAGCTATTACTATGACGAAAATCTTTGCGAAACAAAAAGACACTGTACCACAAGCAGAGGATACACGTCGGACATCGAATACAGCGGGTACGTTTTGTTCTATTCTGAAAAATAACCCCCGTTTTGCACTATTTCAATATCGTATATATCCGAAAAGCTTATCGGAATATCCATAATAAGCATTCCCTTGACGGGCAGGACAGACACTATCCTGCCCGTTTTTGTTTTGTTTCCGCCGTCGGAATAGTATGTTATCTGCACTATGTCGCCCTGTGTCAGCTGACAGAGCGTTCTGTTTATCTCCTCTATTCTGTCGACCATAAGCTCCGATTTTTGCAATACGATCCTTTCCTTTTCACGGTATGCCGCATCAAGCCCGCGCAATGGACTGAACGGAGCAAATATTTTTGCCCTCTCACTTCTCACCTGATTTATGTCCTCCTATCTGACCGTTTCTTTCTCTTTGGGTTGCAAATTCCTCGAGATCACGTCCCTTCAGTATGGCATTTTTTCCGTACTTTCGCCTGATCCCGCTGATCGCCTTCATTTTTGTGCTCTCCTTTTCCTTAGCCGAAGCATCGGTAAAAAAATCGAGCTGCTCACATAATTGCTTTTCGACGTTGTTAAAGCAAATGCTTATCCGCCTTACAAGCTTTTTTCTGTCTGTAATTGCGGGATAAAGCCTTTCGACGCCCTTTATAACTTCACTGATCAGATTTGTCGGCTCACTGAATTTATGCGTTCCGCCCGAAAACTCCCGTTCTCTGCCCTCGTATCCGACAGTCAACGTCATCGACCTTGCCGTAATATCCTTCTCGAAAAGCCCCATACACAGCATTTCCGCCATTTCCTTCGCGATGAGCAGTCCTTCCGAAAAGCTGTACCCCCTCGGCAATATCTGCGATGTGCTCAAGGAATTTGACTTCGGCTTATATGATTTTATGTCCTCTATTGTGGTCGGCTCGCGCCCCCACGCATGATCGATGTATATTTCGGCATCGACCCCCAATCTTTTGTAAAGCGTTTTCTCGGGGAAATGGGCAAGCTGGCGCATCGTGTATATGCCGTAGGCGGCAAGTCTGTCGGCTATTCCATGACCGATATGCCAAAAATCGGTGAGCGGTCGGTGATCCCACAACGTCTGCCGATACGTTTCCTCGTCGAGTATGCCCATAAAATCGGGACTTTTCTTTGCCGTTATGTCGAGAGCTATCTTTGCAAGATAAAGATTCGTACCGATCCCGCAGGCGGCGGGAATGCCCGTCGTTTTTAAAATATCCTGCCTTATCTGCTCGGCAAGCTCAACGGACGTCATTTTATAAAGCGGCAAATACTTTGTCGCATCGATAAACACCTCGTCTATTGAATAAACGTGAATGTCGTCCTTTGAGATGTATTTAAGATATACACCGTAGACCTCCGCCGAATATTCGATGTATTTTTTCATTCTCGGGGAAGCCTTGATGTAGTCGATGCTTTTTGGTATCTCGAAGATGCGGCAACGGTTTTTTACACCCAACTTTTTCATCGCGGGTGTCACCGCAAGGCATATCGTGGTGTCCGAACGCTCGTTGTCGGCGACCACAAGCCTCGTCGTCATAGGGTCAAGCCCCCTTTCGACGCATTCGACCGAGGCAAAAAAAGACTTCAGGTCAATGCACATATACTGCTTTGGTTGCTCGGCCATCAATACTCCCCCTTTTTTAAGTAAACTCACAGCACATTTATTATGAACCAAAAATATATTTTTCTCTCCCCATATATTTAAATTTTTCAAAAGAGGTCAATATTGAGAAAAAAGCTGTTAACATTTATTACATTGACTACTATGTCAAAATATGGTATACTGCTTTGTAAGAGTACAAAATATGCGATTTTAAGGGGATCTAAGGCATCTTGAAACACTATTTGGAAAAAATTTATCCCAACGAAAAAAATGAATACTGTTCTTTGCTGAAAAATGACCTCGAAAACGAACGTCAGCGGTTTGTCATCACCGCCAACCCTGAGATACTTATGATGTCTGAAAAGGATGACGAGCTCGAAAAAATGCTGCTCGACGAAAAGACAAGCCTCGTCCCCGACGGTATTTCCGTCGTTAAAGCGGCTAAAAAGCTCGATATTCCCGTAAAGGAACGCATAACAGGTGTCGAAATTGCCGAATATCTCATAAAAGAGCTCAATAATCTGGGCAAAAGCCTCTACCTCTTCGGCGCAACAAATGAGGTGATCGGGGCTTTGGCAAAAAAAATAACCGCAGAGTATCCCAATATAAAGCTCCTGGGCTGCTGCGACGGCTATATAGACGATAAAGATCGTATTTTTGAAGATATAGCAAGGCTGAAGCCTGACGTTTGTCTGGTGGCAATGGGCGTTCCTCTGCAGGAAAAGCTGATATACCGTCACCTTTCTTCATTCGATAAGGGCATATTCGTCGGAGTGGGAGGCAGCTTCGACGTTTTGAGCGGAACAAAAAAGCGCGCCCCGAAATTCTTTATAAAATGTAACCTCGAATGGCTCTACCGAATCGCAAAAGAGCCGAGCAGACTGAAAAGATTTTATAACAATAACGTAAAATTCGTGTTTAAAATAAAAAAGGAAAAGTAATCATCAAAAAGAAGGGAGTGTCTGTATGAAAAGACCGAAGGAACAATTCAAAAGACTGTTCAGACTCTTTTTGACGGGACTGCTGGTAGCTGCCCAGACCGCGGTTTTTTCGTACGTCTGGCTAAACTACTACAACGACAAGCTCCCCGTCCCCTACGTCGAACGGGGAAACTGGTTCTTGTGTGCTCTCTTTGCACTGCTGTTACTCACGTTTCTTCACTCGTTTGATAGCCTTAAATTCGGGCGTTACCGTAAGTCAAATATAATCATATCACAAACGATCGCTATAATATTCACCTCGTTTTTCACGTATCTGATCATCGTGTTGCTTTCGGTAGGATTTGTTTCCGTTATCCCGATCCTGCTTATGACAACGGTCGAAGTTTTGATCACGTTTTTGTTTACGATCATCAGTGATTTTTGGTTCAGCAAGATCTTCCCATCAAAAAAGGTTATAATCATCTACGATGAATATGACCCGGAGCAGTTCATCGCAAAGCTTCAGACGCGTAAGGACAAATTCAGACTCAAGGAGCTGATCAATGTGTCTGTCGGCCTCGAAAAGATCGAGGAAGCGGTCAAGGAGTCCGAGGGCGTTATAATCTATGACGTGCACGCAGAAATGAGAAATAAGCTTTTAAAGATATGCTTCGAAAACAATATAAGAGCTTATGCGACCACAAAAATATCCGACGTTTTAGTAAGGGGGGCTGAGTGTCTCCACCTGTTTGATACACCGCTTCTGCTCTACAGAAACAACGGAATGTCTATCGAGCAAAGATTCATCAAGCGCGCGATGGATATATTTGTCTCGTTTATAATGCTTATCCTCACATCACCCATTATGCTTATCTGTGCTATAGCAATAAAGATATGCGATAAAGGCCCTGTATTCTTCCGTCAGCCGAGAGTTACACTCAACGGAAAAGTGTTTAATATCCATAAATTCAGAACAATGATCGTCGATGCCGAAAAAGACGGCACTCCCATTCCTGCCCAGGACAACGATCCGAGAGTCACACCCATCGGTAAGTTTTTACGTGCATCAAGACTCGACGAGCTGCCACAGCTCATCGATATTCTGGTAGGCAATATGAGCCTTGTAGGCCCCCGTCCCGAGAGAGTCGAGCACGTCGAAGCATACACAAAAGAGGTTCCCGAATTCCAGTACCGACTGAAGGTCAGAGGCGGCCTCACCGGATATGCACAGCTTTACGGTAAGTATAACACTCACCCTTACGATAAGCTGCAGCTTGACCTGATGTATATCCAAAACTATTCCCTGCTCCTTGATATCAAGCTCCTTCTTATGACAGTAAAAATTATGTTTATGAAGGAAAGCACCGACGGCTTCGAAGAAAAAAAAGATAAATAGAAAACAACCACAACATTAGCGTGTTATCCTTAACGGAAAACACGCAGTCAAATCCGTCTTCGACGGGTGAAATCCACCTCTGGTGGATGAAATCGCGTTTGCGATGAAATCCTGCTTCGCAGGGTTGTATTTAGACGGATTTGATTTCATCCGAGGACTTGTCCTTGGATTTCATCTGA
>JAFSAM010000018.1 GCA_017441005.1 Clostridia bacterium
AGATCCGTATTGTCAACCGGGCAAAATGGCTACTTATCAGCGAACTTAAAATGGACGAACAAGGTGCACATCGCTACATAGAAAAACAGGCGATGGACCATTGCGTGTCCAAGAAAGTTGTTGCAGAAGAAATTATCAAAACATATTCATAACGATATTGCTATAAGATTGAACAAGGGCTGAGTCAAAAGCGAAAAAATGCTTAAGGCTCAGCCCGATTCTTTTCAACTCAACAATTCAGCCCCGCACGAAATAATGCCGGGCTGTAGTAATTATTCGGTTTTCAAACTTTGGAGCAAAGCAACAACTGCCGGATGTCGGCAAGTTTCATCCATATCCAGTGTCGTTTTTCCGTGGACAAGAAAGCCTAACACATTTGCTTCTTCTCCGCGTATATCAAAACGGTATTCTGTGTAAGCGCTATGAGCGCTTTTGTATGACAGCCAACATCTACAGCCACCTCGATGCCGTGACAAAAGCAGACACCGGTGCGGCAATGGGTAAAGCGCCGGGGTAAAAAGGGCATAAGGAAAGGGCTGACCGTGTGGTCAGCCCTTGATTCTATTTGTGGATATTTAGTAGAATCACATTGTTTCCGTCTATCCAACGTAATGTACCGTTAAAGAACTCAAAACTTTGAAATGTAGTATTATAGCTACCATGGAGGTCGAGTTGTTTATACGGAACTTGTTTGGAATCGTCTTCCCAAATTACAAACAAATCTAATTGCATATATCCTGCATTGTACGATACACGAACGCTAATGTCGTTGTATAAATACTCCACTTCGTCGTGTATTACGATAGCAGTAGCTTTCCCATAAAATGATTCGCCGCCACCAATGGCCTTCTTCAAATTCTGTGTAGATTGATACTTGCCCATATATAATCCTCGATAATTATTGATGATAAAGCCGCTTTAGATTGCTCCAAAGCGGCTTTTGGCGCAGAGAGAGGGATTCGAACCCTCGTGTGCGTTAGCACAAACTGATTTCGAGTCAGCCCCGTTATGACCACTTCGATATCTCTGCGTATATGATCAAACTTAATACAAAGTCTAATTTTTGTTAGTTATCTAAGG
Organism: Clostridia bacterium; assembly: GCA_017441005.1. Lineage (GTDB taxonomy): Bacteria > Bacillota > Clostridia > Oscillospirales > CAG-272 > RGIG1995. Next base: position 1,081 of record JAFSAM010000018.1, read on the forward strand.
GGGAAACCCCGTTATGGTCCTGTTGCGGTGCCCGAAATTTTTCGCTCGCTGTTCGCTTCGCAAAATTTCGACCGCGGCCACTCCTTTTTGCTCGCTTCCTCTGCCATAGGCAGCGCTCGCAAACGTCCCCACTTCGATATCTCTGCGTATATGATCAAACTTAATACAAAGTCTAATTTTTGTTAGTTATCTAAGGGGGAGCCCATTAGAGTGCTTACTTTTTCTGTACAACGTTAGAATTATACCACATTTGGTTTCTTTTTGCAATACTATTTTTTCAAAAAAACATTTTTTTCTGTCTTCAAGGCATTTTTATGCTTATTTTTCGAGACGACGGTCTATTTATCTCTTGCAAAAATTGCACATTAGTGCTACAATGTCACTAAACGAGTTACTATTTCCAAAGGACAAGCCTATGAAAATTATTATTTCCGGTTGCGGTAAAATCGGTTCCACCATTATATCCAACCTTGTTGAAGAAAACCACGATATTGTCGCCATCGACTCCAACCCTGCCGTTGTCGCCGAGCTGACAAACATCTATGATATTATGGGAATATGCGGCAACGGTGCCGACAGCGACATTCTTGACGAAGCGGGAGTTTCCGACGCCGACCTTTTCGTCTCTGTCGCGGGCTCCGACGAGCTGAATATGATCAGCTGCTTCCTTGCAAAAAAATTAGGCGCAAAGCACACCGTCGCAAGAATCAGCACTCCCGAATACAACGACAAAAGCCTTGCGATCATGAAGCAGCATCTTGAAATTTCGCTCACCATCAATCCCGAGCGTCTCGCTGCGCATGACCTTTTCAACGTCTTGAAATTTCCCTCGGCGGTCAAGATCGAGTCCTTCTCCCGTCGCTATCTTGAGATCATCGAGATCAAGCTCAAGGACGACTCCCTCCTTGACGGTGTCAAGCTTATGGACATTCGCACCAAATTCAACGCAAAAGTGCTTGTATGCTGTATCCAGCGCGGTGACGAGGTATTCATCCCCAACGGTACGTTCGTACTGAAAAGCGGCGATAAGATCGGTGTTGCCGCCACCCATCAAGAGCTTTTGAAATTCTTTAAAGCTCTCGGCAGATCGCAGAAAATGGCAAAAGACGTTATGCTTCTCGGCGGCGGAAGGATCTCCTACTACCTCGCCGATCTGCTCACCGACATCGGCACCTCGGTCAAAATCATTGAAATTGACGAAAAGGTCTGCGAGACCTTGAGTGAAGGACTGACTAAAGCTACCATTATCCACGGAGACGGTGCACAGCAAGAGTTACTCATTGAAGAAGGACTGCTCACCACAGATGCCTTTGTTTCCCTCACGGGTATGGACGAAGAAAACATACTCATTTCTATCTTTGCACAGTCGCAGAACGTTCCAAAAGTTATTGCCAAGGTCAACCGCGACGAGCTTTACGCTATGGCAGGCAAACTCGGACTCGACTCCCTCGTCTCGCCCAAAAAGATCGTTTCCGATCTGATAATCAGTTATGCACGTGCGCTCCAAAACTCTATGGGAAGCAGTGTCGAAACCCTCTACAAGCTTATGGACGACAAAGCCGAAGCTCTTGAATTCAACGTAATAGAGAATCCCGAGCTCGTCAACATTCCTTTGAAAGACCTTAAACTCAAGGCTAACATACTTATAGGCGGTATCATTCGCAACCGTAAAACCATTATCCCCGGAGGTAATGACATCATTTCCGCCGGCGACAAAGTCGTTGTTATTGCCGCAAACCACAAGCTTCAGGACCTTTCCGATATTCTTGAAAAATAAAATACAGGTATTATTATGAACCACAAAATTGTTTCGTATATGGTTGGGCGTATTCTTCAAATCGAAGCCGCGTTGTTGCTATTGCCCTGCCTTATCAGTTTGATATATACAGAATGGCACAGCAGTCTCGCGCTGCTTGCCTCGGCACTGATCGCATTCGTTATAGGATGTGTATGCACACACCTGCTTGGAAAAAATGACAAAATGATATTTGCAAAAGAAGGTTTTGCCATTGTTGCACTGGCTTGGATTTCCATGTCGCTTGTCGGCGCACTTCCGTTCTACATCAGCAGAGAGATTCCAAAATTTGTTGATGCGTTCTTTGAAACAGTAAGCGGATTCACGACGACAGGTGCCTCAATTCTTACAAATGTGGAAAAAATGAGCCGCGGTCTGCTCTTTTGGCGAAGTTTTACCCACTGGATAGGAGGAATGGGCGTCCTCGTATTCGTTATGGCAATCTTTCCGCAGGAATCGGGGCGCTCCATACACATTATGCGCGCAGAAATGCCCGGTCCATCGGTCGGTAAGCTTGTTCCCAGAATCCGTACAACAGCCAAATTGCTTTATATAATTTATATTGTTATGACTGTCGTTCAGATCGTTCTGATGCTGTTTGGCGGAATGCCGCTTTTCGCCAGCGTTCTTCACGCCTTCGGAACTGCGGGAACCGGTGGATTCGGAATCCTGAATGACAGTATTGCCTCTTACTCTCCCTATCTGCAATGGGTAATTGCAATATTTATGCTTTTATTCGGAATAAACTTTAATCTCTATTATCTGTTTTTGATCAAGCATTTCCGTGCCGCCCTCAAAAGCACAGAGCTTTGGGTCTATCTCGGTATAGTTGCTGTATCGACTACAATAATCACGTTTAATATATATAATACATTTAATACGTTTTCAGATGCTGTGCGTACATCCTTCTTTCAAGTATCATCCATTATGACAACCACGGGATTTGCAACAGCGGACTTCAATCTTTGGCCCAGCCTGTCAAAAACAATTCTTCTGACACTTATGTTTATTGGTAGCTGTGCGGGTTCTACCGGAGGCGGAATTAAGGTATCTCGAATCATTATCGTTATGAAAACAATTTTTCGTGACATAAAGAGAATGCTTCATCCGCGTTCTGTGGGAAGTGTTAAGTTTGAAGGAAAGATTCTCGATTTACATACAACAAACGGTGTAAGTGTATATTTTGCAATTTACTTTATACTCTTTTTTATAATACTACTCCTCATTTCTTTCGGATCAGCATTTGACATTGAAACCAATTTTTCTGCGGCTGCAGCTTGCTTTAACAACATTGGCCCCGGATTAGGGGCTGTCGGACCTACCTCCAACTTTGCAGCATATACGGGATTTTCAAAAATCGTTCTTTCCTTCGCAATGCTTCTCGGAAGACTTGAAATATTCCCCATCTTGCTCATATTTACACCAATTTTCTGGAAAAAGAAATAAAATAATTAAAAACCTCCGCGCACGGCACATTTGTGCTTTTGGCCGCGGAGGTTTCTTGTTGTTTTTTAATGAACAATGCTGTTTGGTTTATCAACTTTCGAGCTGCTTGCTTAGGAAGGTTGCGGCTGTACTGACGAGCTTCATCTCGGTGTCGCACGTCTCTTGCCTATCGGACTCGATGGGAAGCATCGACACGACGCATCCTATTATATCACCCTCGGTGATGATCGGCATAGCGCAACTCACAAAAAAGCTGTCTCTGCCGTCATTGGTTGCAAGTATTCTTTTTTCGCCCGAGGTATAGGCATACATTGATCTACCCTCGATGATCTTTTCGAGCTCGGGCGATATTCGCTTGTCCATATATTCCTTCTTGGGCAATCCCGATGCCGCTATGACGGTATCTCTGTCAGTTATGATCACCGACAGCTCGCAGACCTTATGCAAGGTCTCCGCATACTGCGTCGAAAAATTTGTCAGCTCTCCTATGGGAGAGTATTTTTTGAAAATAACCTCCCCTTCTCTGTCGGTGTATATCTCAAGGGGATCTCCCTCGCGGATCCTCATCGTGCGGCGAATTTCTTTGGGGATAACCACTCTGCCCAAATCGTCAATTCTACGAACAATTCCAGTTGCTTTCATAATATATACAAAATCTCCTTGCTTTACAAATTTGTACTGTTAGTATCTGTAAAACAAGGAGATTTATACTGCTTGAATTTACTTTTGAAATGAAATGTGTTATAATAAATTAAAGGCGGTGAAAACATGAACACTCAAAAAAACTATACACTTGAATTATTAAAATTGTTTGCATCATACATGGTGGTGTTTATTCACATAAAGTTTTATGGGAAAATGGGTATTATTATGGAAACTTTAGCTCGATTCGCAGTACCTCTTTTCTTTTTAGTATCTGGCTATTATTCTTTTCAAATTAAACCTGAAAAAATCATAAAAAGAATAAGACACCTATTGGGTTTAATTGTATTTGCGGCAGTTTGTTACACCTTGTTTAATATAGTAATTGTATTCTTAAACGGTACTGTGGGCGATATTGCTTCCTATTTGGGGAAATATCTTAATATTGGAACGCTAATTAATCTTTTTATATTTAATGTTCCTGTTAGCTCTGTTCATTTGTGGTATTTGTTGGCAATGGTTTATGTTTATGTGGCTTTTTATTTTGTAACGATGCTCCGTTTGAACGAAAAAGTAATATTCATAGTCTCTTTTTCGCTTTTATTTTTACATATATTGTTGGGCGAGTGTCTTTCTGCTTTAGGAATAGTTGTTCCTATTCACATTGTGCGCAATTTTGCACTAATGGGCATTCCGTTTTTTGCGCTAGGTTTGTTTGTAAAAAAACACGAAAACCATATGCGCGCCATCCCTAATTATATAATTATTACTTCTACCATAATAGGAGTTTTTGAATCTATATTTTCTCGGTATTTTTTTGGAAGAAACGAATTATATATTGGCTCCTTGTTTATTTTATTTACAATGGTCTGTGTGTTTATTAAATATTCATCCATTCAGTACCCTCATTTTTTATTGGCGCTGGAAGGATGTAGCACATATGTCTATATTTTTCACTTAATAATATCATCTGTAATTACAGCCGCATATTCTTATTTTGGTGCCTATACTCAATCTTCTTTAATAATTTTTAAAAACATACGTCCTATTCTTGTGTGCATTGTCTCGACCATATTTGCATTCTGCATAACGCAACTTATAAAGAAAATTCAACACAAAAAATGAGTTTTTATAGGCGAACATCCTATATCACAAAAGTGGAGTGAAATCACTCTGATGTTCCCTTGTGCCTATTTATCACACTATGTATTGCCCAGAAGAATCGGTCGAAAGGTGTCAATGTTGTCTGTGATGGGGTGCGGGTGTCCTGCGGACACCTCTGCGTAGCAGAAGCACTGACCGAGGCGGCAGCCGAGACCGCCCTCTCGTATACGCATAGTACGGCGTATTTCTTTGGGGATAACTACCCTGCCGAGGTCGTCAATTCTTCTCGCAATTCCTGTTGCGGTGCCCGAAATTTTTTCGCTCGCTGTTCGCTTCGCTAAATTTCGACCGCTGCCACTCCTTTTTGCTCGCTTCCTCTGCCTCCGGCAGCGCTCGCAAACGTCCCCTGTTGCTTTCATATATTCATTTCTCCTTAAATTACAAATTGTGTTGTTATTACGAGCGAAGCGAGTAACAAGGTTCACTCAGGTGTCAAATTTTCCAAATTTGGAAACACCGTGTGGTTCTTATTATCTGTAATCTGAGGAGAATTTTACTTGCTAATCTTGATTTTGAAGTTGCGAAAATATATAATATTATTAAGCGAGGTGTTATTATGAGAAACTCAAAAACTACAAAAGAATTATACGAAAAACTTCTCGAAATGCCCGATTTGCATTCTATACCTGAATTAGACGGCGAAATCCTAATTTGGAAGTTATATAAAAATGCTTATGTACGAGCATACTGCGATAGTTATGATACTTGTATTGATATAATCAGCAATTCTGTTTTAGTTGGTTCTTTAACTCATTGGCATCCCGACGAAGACGATATGTTTGATGAATTATATTCTCTTGGCAAAAAAGGAAACATTCTTGTCATTCAAAACTCTTTATTATTAAAAGGGGTCTTTTATAAGGGAGCTCCTAACGGATATCGCTTTGACAAAAACAAAAAACGGCATTGGGGCAAATTAACTTATTTAGAACAAAAATAGTTAAAGGCGGTGGCGGAATAGGGTTCCGTCACCGCCTTTGGGTTTGGTTGAGTCTGTTGCGTACACTGTGCGTCGCAGGCTCTTTTATTCGATGTTAGTTCATTGATTTACGCTTTTTCTGCTCAATACATATTACGGTAATGCCGAAGGCCGACACGATCAGCAGGAGCCACCACAGCCACAGATTGCTGTTGTCGCCGGTTTGTGGGCTGTCGGGGTATTTATCGTCCTTAAAAGTAACCTCGATAGTCACGTCACCGTCCGGCTGTTCGTAGGTGTAGGTGCCGTCGCCATTGTCCTTGACGGGGATCTCCTTGCCATTCTCGTCCTTGACAACGACCTTATCCACCACCTTGCCGTCATCGGGAGCGGGTGTGATAGTAACAGCATCTCCGTCTTCGGGATTAGGATTGTCGATCACCACGTCGCCACCGGGTTTATCTTCGATTTCTGCATCATGCTTGGGAAGCTCCTCTGCCATAATGTAATAGGTACTGCCGTTGGTGGTGAAGGTTACTGCGTTGCTTCTTGACTGCAGGGTGCCGAAAAGAATGTGTACCGTTCCATCAGTATCCAAGGAACAGACTACGGGAACGCTCTGACAGTGGGGACAGTTAAGGGTCACCACCGCACCGTCTGCATCAACTCGGTTGCCGTACTGATCCAAAAAATGAATATCGAAGGTGTGGACGGGATCGGCTTTGCCTTTCATACTTTCCTCGATCCATTCCCACGCCTCTTTTTCAGTTTCGGGCACAGGAACTACCATCAGCGTGAGCGAGCCTTCCGGAGCGCCCGTCACGCTGACGGAAACACCGTCTGCATCGATAGAAGCTACGCCGTTCTGTACCGGGGCTACATACGCTCCCTCAACGGTGGAAACATATTTTACCGTCACGTTATTTTCTTTTTCATCTTGTGCTGCAAAGGCGGGGAGGCTCATAGAGCATATAAGCACGACCGTGAGCAGCATAGCTAATAATCGTTTCATGCCTTATTCCTCGCTGATGGTCGTATTGAGAGATACCGCCCCCTCGGAATAGTAGGTGTCGGGCTGATATGCCATGATCTTCAATACGATGGGTTTGCCTGTTTTGGGAACGGTATCAAGCGCAACGGACTGCACATATTCGCCGGGTTTGATCAGTCCCGTTTCTCCGAGGGTGTTGCCGTTTTCGTCAAGCACACGGACTTTCAGCCACACGGTATTGCTTTCCGGGTTGGTAAGCCAAACGTCGGCGGTGTTTCCTTTCGGAATGAACTTGCCGCAAACGCCAACTTTATAAACCTTGGCATCAAGCTCCTGCCAACCGAAACCATCGGGAACGGCAGGAGAGCCAACCACAGCGGCGGCATCAAAAGGCGGTGGGGTAAATTCTCCAATCTCGGTCGGAATTTCCTCCTGCCGTGTCAATGCCAGCACCATCACGGCAAGGGAGAGGACACACAGCACAGCCGCCAGAGGGAGTATGTAATTCTTCTTTTGCTTCTTCAAAGCGGTTATGCTCCTTTCGTTTCTCATAAAAGGTCAAGGCGGGACGGGTTGCCCCGCCTTGACATAAAGTAGATTTAGCCTTCGGCGGCTTCGTTAATGGTGATTGTCACCTTACCAATCTTGTCGCCGGACAGTACCTTAGTAGGCTTGCCGCTGAGTTCCAGAG
>JAFSAM010000019.1 GCA_017441005.1 Clostridia bacterium
AGTTTGCACAATCCAAAGCCCCTTCTTTGGGAGGGGTGTCTCGGTGTAGCCGAGACGGGGTGGGGCTTAAAGATAAGTAACTATACATCAAGCCCCCTTCCGTCAGCCTATGGCTGACACCTCCCCCAAAGGGGAGGCTTAGTTTGTGCCGCTTCGTTACTCTGCGGCGATGGGGCATTTGCATCATCATTTTATTCGTTTTGACATAAAAAAACCGTACGTCCGAATATCGGATGTACGGTTTTTATTGTTTTTCTCAGAACAAGTTAAAGATATTGAATTTGTAGACCAAAGCCGCAAATACGATCGAAACCATCGAAAGAAGCTTGATGAGAATGTTGATCGAAGGACCGGATGTATCCTTGAAGGGGTCACCGACAGTGTCACCTACGACTGCCGCTTTGTGCTCTTTACTGCCTTTACCGCCGCCAACAGCGCCGCTCTCGATGTACTTCTTTGCGTTATCCCAAGTACCGCCCGAGTTAGACATAAAGATCGCAAGAAGGAAGCCTGTTACGGTTGCGCCCGCGAGCATACCTACTACGCCGTAGAAGCCCAAAACCATACCGACTACTACGGGAACAGCGATTGCAACGATCGTGGGAACTACCATTTCTTTAAGGCTTGCTTTTGTACAGAGGTCTACGCAAGATTCGTAATCAGGGTTTGCTTTGCCTTCCATAAGGCCCGTGATCTCTTTGAACTGGCGACGAACTTCAACAACTACCGACTGTGCCGCTCTGCCTACAGCACTCATTGTGAGAGCCGAGAAGAGGAAGGGCAAGCATGCGCCTACAAACAAACCAACCAAAACCTTGGGATCCATTATATCAAATGTGAGTTCGGTTACAGCGCCCTTTGCGACCTCGATGATCTTATCCATATAAGAAGCGACAAGAGCCAATGCTGTCAATGCAGCCGAGCCGATTGCAAAGCCCTTACCTGTAGCCGCCGTGGTGTTACCGAGAGAGTCGAGAGCGTCGGTTCTTTCACGAACTTCTTCCTCAAGACCTGCCATCTGTGCGATACCGCCCGCGTTATCTGCAACGGGACCGTATGCGTCGGTCGCAAGTGTGATTCCGAGTGTCGAAAGCATACCTACAGCCGCCAAAGCGATGCCGTAAAGACCTCTTTTAGTCGTCTCGTCCGAAAGCTCCGACCAACCTGCGCAAGTGAAGAACGAAACTATAATACAAATACCGACGATCACGATCGGAATAACTGTAGAAAGCATACCCAAGCTTACACCCTCGATGATGATGGTTGCAGAGCCTGTAGCACTGGATTTTGCCAATTTCTTTGTGGGTTTATATGTATCGGAAGTGTAATACTCTGTTGCTTTACCGATGAGAACACCGGAAATAAGACCTGCCAAAATCGGAACACTGAACACGAGGTTTTCTTTACCGAGAATGAACCAAGTAAGAGGGATTGCAACGATCGCTATTACGATCGCGCTGAAGTTTGTACCGCGGCTGAGCGCCTTGAGAAGCTTTGACTGGTCTGTGCTTTCGCCTGTCTTTACAAGGAAAGTACCGCAAACAGATGCAATTATACCGAATGCCGCCAAAAGCAAGGGCAACGCCATTGCCTTGAAATCGCCCGCAAAAGCAACTACACCGAGAGCCATCGAAGAAATGATAGAGCCAACGTATGATTCATAAAGGTCAGCACCCATACCCGCAACGTCACCGACGTTGTCACCTACGTTATCTGCGATAACAGCAGGGTTTCTGGGGTCGTCCTCGGGAATTCCCGCTTCTACCTTACCTACAAGGTCAGCACCAACGTCTGCAGCCTTGGTGAAGATACCGCCGCCCACTCTTGCGAACAGAGCCATCGCGGATGCGCCCATACCGAAGGTAAGCATTGCACTTGTTATAGAAGACGCGGTTTCATTAAACACGTCTCTCAAAAGAATAAACCACAACGAAATATCAAACAGACCGAGACCTACAACGGTAAAGCCCATAACAGAGCCTGCCGAGAATGCAACACGGAGACCCTTATTAAGGCTCTCGCGGCAAGCATTTGCCGTTCTGCTGTTTGAAAGTGTAGCGATCTTCATTCCTACAAAACCCGAAAGACCCGAGAAGAAGCCGCCTGTCAAAAATGCAAAGGGTACGTAGAATGTGAGAAGTCCGCAAGCCGCCATAACTACGAGTACAACAAACATAATTGCGAAGAATACTCCGACAACCTTGTACTGGCGCTTGAGGTAAGCGTTTGCACCCTGTCTTATCCACTGCGAGATGCTTTTCATTTTGTCTGTGCCCTCAGAGAACTTGAGGATCTTCTTTGCGGTAAGGAGCGCAAAGGCGAGTGCCGCAAAAGCAATACCCAAGGTGATATAGGGCAACAATTTTATTAACGTTTCCATATTAACCTCCATTTGATTTAGGTAACTATTATAATACAGAATTTATCGCAAGTTGTCAACATTTTTTTGTGATTTAATCGCATTATTTTGCATTATTTTTACACTTTTGTGTCAACATTCCGTGAAGTTCACAATTATAATGTTAACTTTAACAGACGATAACACGCTATAGCTTTTGCTTATAACCCCAAATCCTGTCTCAGCCTGCTCACCTTATCTACCTTTTCATCCGAAACGTTCAGATTCGCCTTGAATTCCTTGATCGCCTTTTTTCTGCCACCCTTGAACAAAATGTCAAACCAACGTCTGAACTGATACGGAATAAAAAGCCATTTGTTGTTTTTGAGTTTGGGATATCGGTATTTCAAAACGTCATAGGGACAGAACACCCGTTTAAACACACTTTTCAGCTTACCTCCGCCTTTCTTCGAGGCAAAAGCGGCTCTGTTTTCAACTCTTCCCTCTATATCTCCGTATAAAATGTATTCTGACAAGGCAAGAGTATTCCCGTCATATTCTTTTCCGCCGAAATACACCTCGGCAAGCGCTCTTGACGCGGTATCCACCTTTTCAAGTCCGCCCGCCTTCAAAAGCGTCAGCTTTGACTTCGACTTTGAGTCACGCTCCATGATATATATATCCAAAAACGGGATAATTCCGCACCCTCCGTTTTTTATATGCTTTGCCAGATGCACAATATGATAAAACCAAAGCATATCGTCATTCATTCTGAAACCGTATTCAAAGCCCTCTAACGGCTCGGCATAATTCCATACTTCTTTGATTATTTTATCGGCTTCTTTATTTATAGAGTCGTTTCCGAGCAAAGAAAAATGAAGCTCAAACGTCACTTGCGCGGGAGAAGACAGCTGGATATCGTGATGCGTCTTACCAAGCAATTTGAATCCGAGCTTTGTCTTAACAGCCTCAGTCGCCCTTTCGATATCGCTCTCTTTTACCAATATATCTATGTCACAGCTCGACCTCATCCAGGGCTCCGGATAATATCTCCTGATCACAGCTCCCTTCAGAAGTATGAAAGGGAGCTTTTCCTTTTCATAAAGCTCACTTATTCTCTGAAGCTCATAATTAAGGTTTTCATATTTGTAAACCGCTGTCATTTGCGCGGTTATACATTCCTGACCGATTGCGTTATTTACGCCGACAAGCTGAGCTTTATCGAAAGAGTATGCCGCAAGATGTCCCAAGTTGTGCTTTTTTGCGGCATCCAACACCTTTATCTTTTCTTCGTCACTTTTCAGTAATTCAATCGACTCATCGGCCATTTCCTTGCCGAATAAGCCGTATCGCAAAAGCTCAAACAGTAAATTATACGTTTCCATTAATTAAACCCCTTTTTCACAAAACTGCATACAGTGATATCAACCCTGCACCTCGGGATAGTAATCAAAAACCGTCTTTATCAGATCCATAGGTCTTTCCAAAAACTTCTCGTAGTTTATCACGCATTCAAGCACATCAACATAATACAGATAAACAGCACCGCCCATAAGCTTGACTGTATGATCTCGATATACGATCTCCCGGGCATCCTTGCCCTTGTTTTTCATAATACTTTTTACCTCGCCCACCAGCCTTTTGTAGAACAAATGCTCTTCGGAACTTCTGATCATAAGCTCTGCCGAATCGTGGGCGTTATTTAACAGATACCTGCTTGTTGAAAAGGCAGCTCCGTCCATATCCTTAGCCTCGATATCCTTTTTTAGTCTATACCAACGCTTTATTTTAATGTAAAGGTATTTTTCACTGCTGTCCTTGGGAATTTCAAGTATCTCATTTCTGCATACCGTGGCGGCACTCTTGACCTCACCGAATATTTTGATTCCCGCATTCTTCCCGAAAAAGCGCTTTGACTGATATATTGCGACATATTTTACCGGAAACTGACAGTTGTTAACCTGTGACATAGGAATGTGATAGAACTTTTCGCGCACAAGCACTTTAAACTGATGCTCGCTTTTCACAACGCCTACCATGACGTTTCTGTTGCTGTAGTCTGTCTCTGTCGGCACCATACTGTCATCGATTTTTTCGGCACTGTCTTTTTCACCGCCCATTATCGCCGATCTTATTGCACTAAAAACACCGGATAACGCCACAATTCTCACCCCATTCGCACACAAACACTGTCCTTCTTTTTATTGTAACATAAAATCGGCAGAAAAACAATATTTCTGCCGATTTAGATTTTTACTTATTCTTTGCCATATCGAGCTTGTGCTGACGGCGGTTCTTAACGTGATCCGCCATAGGCTTGATCTCGCCTGCCGCCTCGAGCGACTTGCGGGTAAGCAACGGACCGACAAGCTCATAAATAAGCACTGCGAAAAGCGTAATGTTTCTTATAAGCTCACCGTCTTCTCCCAATGCCATTGCCGTGGCGCACATACCGAGTGCAACACCCGCCTGTGGGAAAAGTGTAACGCCTAAGTATTTGCAAATAGACGTACTGCACTTTGTTGCCTTTGCACTTATAAAAGCACCGAAATATTTACCGAGACAACGTGAAAGAATATAAACTACACCTACAACAACGATTGCCCAATGTGTAAATACTCCAAGCTCAAGCTCTGCACCCGAAATAACGAAAAACAAAGCGAACAGAGGCGACGTCCACTTGTCGGATGACTCCATCAGATCGTGCGACAAAGGACAGGTGTTGCAGAACACGGTACCCAGCATCATACATACCAAAAGCGATGAAAAATGTATGTGAACGGGGCCTATGTTGAACTCGAGCATAGCGAGCGATGCCGTCAAAAAGACCACGCCGATCGTAAGGTTAAGTCTGTTGGTGTTGGAATTGAACAGCTTTTCGAGCTGTGTAAGCACCCAGCCCATTATTGCTCCCAGGATAAGTGAGCATACGATCTCTATAATGGGATTTACGATTATCGAAACGAGGTCGACGGCGCCGTCCTTAAGTGTTTTTGCAATACCGAACGAAACGGCGAATACGACAAGACCCACAGCATCGTCGAGCGCAACGATGGGAAGCAAAAGCCTCGTCAAAGGGCCGTTTGCTTTGTACTGACGGACGACCATCAAGGTTGCCGCGGGAGCGGTAGCCGTCGCTATAGCACCTAAGGTTATAAGCGCGGGGACGGATAACACGTCAGGCATCATAATATGTACAACAAGCAAAGCAAGATCAACAAAAAGTGTTGCGACAAGTGCCTGAAAAATACCGATCACAAGTGCTTGCTTACCCGTCTTTTTCAATTCGTCCAAGCGGAATTCGTTACCTATCGAAAAGGCAATGAAGCCGAGGGCGACCTCGGAAATGAGCGCAAGCTGCTCGACCGAATCGTGAGTGTCGAAGCCGAGACCGTTAATGTCAAGCTGTCCCAGGCAGTAGGGACCGATGAGCACGCCCGCGATCAGGTATGCTGTAACCGACGGAAGCTTCAGGGGTTTGAAAAGCCTTGTCATAAGAAGTCCCGCGATCAGCGCAATAGATACTGAAAGTAAAACTTTATCCATAATAAATACATCTCTTTTTCTATATTTTTCGGCGCAAATAATCACATTTTGCACACGACGATTGATTATAGCACAAGTGTTAAAAAAATACAATACTTTTTGTTGATTTTATACATAATATTTGCATAAATTATGCCGCCCTTCCCCTGAGCATAAAAATGCCCCCTTCGCCGGGAAAACCGGAAAAAAGGGGGCATCGACGTTAATTCTTATGCAACTGAAGGGGCTTTCTCTGCGTTGTTTATTGCAAAGAAGGAATGAATCCTGTATTCAACGAGCTCTTCGGTACCGTTTTTATTAAACACTCCGTAGATCTTCAGATCGTTTTCAATAGATACAAGCTTGTCTTCCTTGATCGTAACGATATAAACCTCGTCGTATGACTTGTACTCTAATTCAAGCTCCTTGACAATGTCATTGAAGATCGACTCGTCGCTGTATTCAACAGTCAGCTTGTATTCTCCCTCGCCCAGCTTTTCTACGTCGGAAATGGAGTTTTCATCGTAACTGAATCCGGATATCATATCAAAAAATACTACCTTAGCATCTGCGTCAGTCAAATTATCCGTCTCGGTCTCGCCGTTTTCTGTATATGTAAAAACACCCTTTTCATAACTCATATTCGCTTTGTCAACTCCGTCGAACAAAGCATCGACATTGAACACAAAACCGCCGTTTACCGTACCGAAGGTCGCAACATCCTTTTCGGTATATTCCATAACCTCGGTACCCTTGCTGATCGTGTATTTTGTGTCAAGCGTAAACGAGCCCTCTTTTTCGTTAGTAAAAGCATCAAAATCCCCGAGCGCCTTGGAAATAACGGTATAATCATCAATCAGTGTGTACGATTCAACGTTGAGCTCAGCAGTTTCCTTTTGTGCAGTACCAAAATTCTTGTATTTTGCAGACATAGTTAACGTAGGAACTGCAACGTCACTCTCATCGACGTCAAACACAAGCTCTAAAGACATAGTCTGAACCAAATAATCTTCAGCAACCTTGACCTCAAGCTTAAGGTCTATGATATCTCCGCCGTAGACGTCCTCCATAGCGGAGTCCCGAAGCAGATCTTTGATTGTTTTCTTTGTATATCCGGACAGATTGAGTGTCCAGGTTCCGTCATCGTTCTTTGTAAAGGCTTTATTGAGGCAAGAGGTCAGATCAAGATCATCGGTAAAGCCACCGCCCGAGGAGTATTCCGAATACTTTTCGGGAGTAGTCTCCATATAGAAGCTTCTTGTATATTCACTGCCAGCATGGTGATAAAAGGCTTTTCCGTCACTGTAGGCTTCGATCATAACCTGAGTTTCAGCCTTGTCCACGCCTTCGACCTTGGTTTCATAGGTCGTTTTTTCAAAGCTGTAATAATCGGCATCCTCAATATCTCCGATCTCGATGGTTTTACCTACCATACTCATCTCCATTTTGAAGCCGCCGTAGTACACAATACTCTGCATTCCGAGCTCGATCTCCCAGGAGTCGATACCTTCCATTTTCGAATCAATAAGCGTCCAAAGCTCGTCAAAGGTCTCGGGCTCTTTTTCCTCTTCCTTTTCCGTCTCGGCAACCGTCTCTTCGATCGGCTCTGTTTCATCCACGGGAGCTTCTGTGTTATCCTTTTTGCAGGAAGCAAAAGTAAATGCCAGTAAAAGTCCCATTATAAAGCATAAAAATTTGACGTTTCTTTTCATAGAATTACTCCTTAAAAGTGTTGGTGTATTTATTATACCATTTTTGTCATTGTTTGTCAAATATAGGATGAAAACCCCCAAACCTCGACAAGCTCGGTTCGGGGAACCCCTACCTCAACGTCCCCAAAAAAACAATATCCTCTTGCTATCCCTACTCTTTCGTAAAAATTATCCAAGCGAAGCATTACTATGCGGAGAGAGACTTTTGGCTGTGTCGAATTGGAGCGTAAAACGGTGGGAAGTCTATGAAACGAAAAAAAGAACAGAGGGTTATGGGTGATACTCTTAGCGGAGAATTCAAAAAATGTCGCTAAGTGCGAGCATCGCGTTTGTCGGGTCAAACGCAAATGGGCTAAGCCCAAACCCTTATACAAGCAGAAAAGAGCAAGGATAAAAGGATATAAAACCTTCTATTCTTGCTCTGTTTTTTCTTTCTGTCGATATGTCAACTTCGTTGACTCGATATGCTTTCACTTC
>JAFSAM010000020.1 GCA_017441005.1 Clostridia bacterium
GTCGGTGCCGGAATCGTAATCGAAAAGGGATTCCAAAAGGGTGGTGCTCGCTTACGTAACAGCGGTATTCGAGTCGAATCCTTGGCTATTATAAACGGTATAAACGGAGATAAAATAACTTTCGGGTGATTAGTATGCAAAAGCATACTTGATTATAACCAAATATAATATTTTTTAAAAGGAGAAAACAAAATGAAAAAGACACTCTCACTTCTCATGGCGTTGCTTCTTGTTGTAGTATCTTTGATGTGCTTTGCTTCATGCGGCTCTGACGATGCAGACAAGGGCGACAAGACAACTGACGGCGAGTTCAAAGTTGGTGTAATCCACATCGGCGACCCTGCTGACGGTTCAGGCTATTCTTACACTCACGATCTCGGTATCGTAGAGATGCAGAAGGCACTCGGTCTCAGCGACAGCCAGATCGTTCGTAAGCTCAATATCGCTGACGACAACGCAACACAGATCAGACAGGCTATGGAAGACTGTATTGCAGAAGGCTGCAAGATCATCTTTGCAACAAGCTACGGCTACATGGATACCTGTGAAAAGCTTGCTGAAGAGCATCCCGATGTTATCTTCTCTCACGGCACAGGCTTCAAGAGCAACGGCAAAAACTTCAACAACTACTTTGGTAGAATTTATCAGGCTCGTTACCTCTCCGGTATCGCAGCAGGTCTCAAGACCAAGACAAACAAGATCGGTTACGTAGCAGCTTACGGTACAGAGCTCGCAGAAACCTGCAGCGGTATCAACGCATTCGCTCTCGGTGTACAGTCTGTTAACCCCGATGCAGAAGTATACGTAAAGACTCTCAACAGCTGGTATGACCCCGCAAATGAAACTGCTTATGCAGAGGCTCTCATCGATATGGGTTGTGACGTAATTGCACAGCACTGCGATACAGCTAACCCCCAGACTGCTGCTGAAAAGGCAAACGTATTCGGTTGCGGATACAACTCCGATATGACCAAAGATGCTCCCAAAGCACATCTTACCGCTCCTATTTGGAACTGGGGTGTATACTACACTGCAGCTACAAAGGCAGCAATGGATGGCAAGTGGGAAGAATTCGCTGCTACAAACTACTACGGCAGCTTGGCTGACGGTCTTGTAGACGTATCTCCTATTTCCGAAAACTGCGCAGAAAATACTGCTGAATACATCAAGCTCGTTAAGGACCTCTTTGCTGAAGGTACTTGGGACGTATTCTCCGGTGTTAAGCTCTCCTTCAAGGACGGCGCGATCGTTAAGACTGACGCTGAACTCAAGGACAATGCAGGTAACGTAATCAGAAAAGCAGGCGAAGGCTCTGTTGAGGATTCCGTTATTACCGGTACTATGAACTACTTTGTAGAAGGCGTATCGCTTAAGTAATTTTTAGTTTTTTGATAATATGCTTCTCTTCCTCAAAAGCGGGAAGGGAAGCATATTTAAATAATAATACGATGATATGGGAGATAATATGGCGGACTTAATGCAGGGAAATGTTGCTATTGAGCTTAGAAATATTAGCAAGTCATTCGGTTCTGTTCATGCAAATAAAGGAGTAAATCTGTCTGTAAACAAGGGCGAGATTCTGGCGCTTTTGGGTGAAAACGGTTCGGGCAAGACTACCTTGATGAATATGATTTCCGGTATTTACAAGCCGGACAGCGGTGATATTTTTATTGATGGGGAAAAGGTTGTTATTCAATCCCCCGAGGACTCAAAGAGACTTGGAATCGGTATGGTACACCAGCATTTCAAGCTTGTTGAGAAGTTTTCTGCCGCTGACAATATACTTATCGGCTCGAACAACGAAGAAGGTAAGGATAAATATTTATTAACGAAAAGCAGATTTAATAAAATAGGTGCGATCAGCCGCAAGTTTGGGTTTGAAATCGACCCCAAAAAGCTTGTATGCGATATGGGAGTCAGCGAGAAGCAGACCGTCGAAATTTTGAAGGTTCTTTATTACGGAGCAAACGTGCTCATTCTTGACGAACCGACGGCAGTGCTTACGCTTCAGGAAAAGGATAAGCTTTTCTCCATATTGAGAAAAATGAAAAAGAGCGGCTGTGCGATCATAATTATTACCCACAAGCTGAATGAAGTTTTAGAGATAAGTGACAGAGTAACAATACTCCGTAAGGGCGAAAGCGTCGGCACGGTAAATACTGCCGAAACGTCAGCCAAGGAGCTTACCGACCTGATGGTCGGAAGAGCGGTCGAGCTTTCGATCGACAGACCTTCCTGCACAAGAGAAGACGTGTTCCTTAAACTTGAAAACGTTACTGTGCCCGGTGAAGATGGCTTGATTGCATTGAACAACGCTTCATTTGAACTGCACAGCGGAGAGATCCTCGGTGTTGCGGGCGTTTCGGGCTGCGGTCAGAAGGAAATGTGCGAGGCGATCGCAGGTCTCCAGAAGATAAGCGGCGGAAAGATCATATACAAAGATCAGGAAATTCAGGGCAAGAGTCCGAGAGAGATCATAAATCTCGGAATCAGTATGAGCTTCGTTCCGGAGGACAGACTTGGAATGGGGCTTGCGGCATCACTCAGCATCACCGATAATATGATGCTCAAAAACTACAACACACATTTCGGTCCTTTTGTTGACAGGAAGAGGACGAGAGAGACTGCGAAGAAGGTAATAAAAGATCTCGAGATCAATACTCCCGGAACCGAGACTGCGGTAAGAAAGCTCTCGGGCGGTAACGTACAAAAGGTACTTGTAGGACGAGAAATTGAATCCTCTCCCTCGGTTATCGTAACGGCATATCCGGTAAGAGGTCTTGATATAAACTCATCGTATATTATTTACGATATATTGAACGAGCAAAAGAAAAACGGTGCGGGTGTGCTGTTTGTAGGCGAGGACCTCGACGTTATGCTTGAGCTTTGTGACAGAATAATGGTTCTTTGTCACGGCAAAGTTACAGGTATTGTCGACGGACGTACCGCTACAAAAGAGCAGCTCGGTTATCTTATGACTCATACGGGTGAGGAAGCGGCGGAGAAGGTCGAGACAAACGATGCTGTCGGTGAGATCGAATATGATTTTGACAGCACAATAAAAACTCAAAAGCCTAAAAAGAAGCAAGAGCCGCTGATCCACCTTATGAAGCGTGATGCTTTGAAGCCGCAAGTATCTGCAATGTATTATGCTTGTGCAGTTTTACTTGCTATGGTGCTCGGAAGTATACTTGTTATAATGAACGGCGCTAATCCTATCGAGTATTTCTTTAAGGTAATTACAAAGCCGTTCAGCAAGCCTTTGTATATTGAAAGCTTGATTAGACTTATAATTCCGTTGACGATCACCTCTCTCGGTGTTTCGTTTGCTTTTAAGATGAAGTTCTGGAACGTTGGTGGTGAAGGTCAGTTTATTGCGGGTGCTATTGCAGCAACCGCGGTGGCAAATTATTTCAGCGATGTAGATGTTCCTTCCGCAGTAGTATTACTTTGTATGTTCCTTGCGGGTGCCTTGGGCGGTGCGATCGTAGGTTTGATCCCTACAACACTGAAGGTCACATTTGGAACAAACGAGACACTTCTCACTTTGATGCTGAACTACATAATGCTTTACCTGTTGCTCTTCCTTAAAAAGACAATGTTCTTTGGACAGATCAGCTCGATAAACCATGTGCTTACCAACAAGGGATATGCCACGATGGATGAAAAGGGTATTTTGCCGCTTATTAAAATCGGTGGGGTAAGAATCGAATCGTCTCTGATCTTTGCACTTGCACTTGTAGTTTTGTGTTACGTATATTTTAAGAAGACAAAGCAGGGATATGAAATATCCATTGTCGGCGACAGCGTCAATACTGCAAAATACGCAGGAATGAACGTTTCTAAAATCGTAATCAGAACAATGGTTATAAGTGCTGCTTTGATAGGTATTGCCGGTATGACCAAGGTTTCCGGTATGACTCCCGGTCTGACCGAGGGAATTACAAACGGTGTCGGCTGGACGGCAGTAATCGTTGCTTGGTTGGCAAAACTCAATCCGGCAGGCATTTTTGTAACGACAGTTTTAATGTGTATACTCGAACGTGGATCTGACATTGCAAGCAGTGCCTTCAATATTTCCCCGGCAGTGTCTGACGTTTTGCAGGGACTCATCCTGTTTATGGTATTGGCGGTTGACTTCTTTATCAACTATAAATTGGTTTTCAATACGAAAAAATCTGTAGAGGAGGGCAAATAAATGGATGCAATTATAGCGTTTTTGTTTGAAGCAATCAGATACGGAACCCCCCTTCTTTACGGTACTGTAGGCGAAATAGTCACCGAAAAGGCAGGTAGCCTTAACCTCGGTGTCGAGGGACTTATGGCTTTGGGGGCTATCGGTGGATTTTGGGTCGGTGCGGTGACCGACAGCATAATTCTTGGAATTTTAGCAGCCTTTTTGAGTGCGGCACTTGGCGGTTTTGTTTATGCAGTTCTTACGGTAACCTTCCAGGCAAACCAAAACGTAACAGGTCTTACCTTGACCATCTTCGGTGTAGGCTTGTACGAGTTTATTGGTGCGACCTTAAGTGCAAATAAAGTGTTTCCTGAGATCAAGGAAGGCGGTCACATCGAGTTTATGAAGAGTGACAGTGGAATTCCTTTGCTCGAGGATATACCTTACATTGGAAAATTGTTGTTTTCTCACAACATACTCGTATACTTAGGATTGATACTTGCAGTAGGTCTATGGTTTTATATGAATAAGACCAAGGTAGGTCTCAAACTCCGTGCGACGGGGGAAAACTACGGCGCGGCAGATGCATGCGGTGTAAACGTAACCCTTTACAGATATTTTCATATCATATTCGGTGCAGGCATTTCGGGTGTCGGCGGACTTTATCTCGGTGTTATTATAAACAACGGTAAATGGAATCCGGGTTGGATAAACGGCTATGGATGGATCGCTGTTGCGCTTGTAATTTTTGCAAAATGGAGTACCTCAAGAGCTTTGTACGGCTCGTTGCTGTTTGGTGCGCTTACAATTCTGAATGCAAGAAAGGGTAACCTCAAGGAGGCTTTCCCCTCGGTGCTCGGCTGGGTAGACAAGATCCCCGATGAATTTTACCAGATGCTTCCTTTCGTGATCACACTTGTCGTTCTTGTTGTATCTTCTATTACAAGCAAGGGCAAGGGCGATCAGCCGTCGTGCTGCGGACTAAACTATTACCGAGAAGACAGATAAAAACACATAAAACGGTGTACGGCAGAAGTGCCGAACACCGTTTTTTGAATTAAAACAGGGATATGGTTTGAGCCATATCCCTGTTGGTTTTTTTATGCTTCGGGTGCGATTCTGGAGGGAGAAACGATCTTGCCGTAGAAGTTCATATAGTTTATAGGACCGGGCTTTCCGTTGAGCGGAAGTCTGGTTTCCTCAAGCTCTTCGATTCTTTCCATTTCGCCGTTGAGGTACTGGTTAACTTCAATTATTGCGGATCTGATTCTTCCGACAAGGGAAGCGTAACGCATATCCATAATATCCCATCCGAATGCCTTATAGATCTTGAACCAGTTTGTTCTGTGGCATTCCCAGAGAGCATTGACTCTTTCGATAAGCTCGGGAAGCTCAACTTCGGCAAAGTTTTTGAGAGCTGCCTTGTCGCCCGCTTTATATGCGGCGGTGAGACGGAGACCCATCTGAGATTTCTTTGCAAGTACGTTTGCGGCGTGATAGCTGAATTCAAGAACGTTGTCATACTGACCGTTTCTGCCGATAGCTGCCTTCATATCTTCTGCAAGCTTTGCATAGTGTGCATCAAGCTCAACGCCTTCGATGTTGTTGTCTGCAAGACCTGTCAGGATATCCTGCCACATAAGATATTTCGAGGGGTTATATCTTGAAGAGTCAACTATATTTGCCATATCGGGAGTTCTGTCAAGGCGTTCGAGCAGAGCAAAGTCTTCGACGTTTGCACCGCAGATAAACTTAAATCTCTTTGCAAACTTGTCGTAGTCGATCTCCTTTGCAAAGCCGTGTTCGGCATAGAGCTGACAGCCTATAAGTGTAGTTGTGAGGAGGCATTCGGTACCGTTGTCGCCCCAAGTGGTCATAAACACCTTCTTAACGCCTTTTTTCTTACAAGCGTTAAGAGCGCACTCTGTAGAGATTTTTGTTTTGCTCCAGCAAAGGCTGTAGCCGATCCATGTCCAGATGCCGCCTGCAAAAATAACGTTATCGGTAAGCTGGAAGTGAACGGGGATGATGTTTTCGTATTCTTCCTGAGTGATTTTGTAGTAATCCCAGTAGATGCATCCCATATTCTTGGGAACCATATCGAGTGTTTCTTGCGGGAACACAATGTCGGGCTGATAGTATTTCTTGTTACCGACTGTACGGAAGAACATATCGTCCCACATCATAGGCTCAAGACCGAGGTCATCGACGATCTCCATTACCTTTGCAAGGTGGATCTGCATGATCTCGTTTGCGGGCTTATAGCCGTAGTTGTCAATATACTTACCTCTGCCGAGCTTCCAAGCCTCGTCCATACCGATATGTATCTTCTTTGTTCTGAAGGGGCGGGAAGCGGCAGTGATGATATCTCTTACAAATTTATAGGTTTCGGGTTTTCCTACGAGCAGGCATTCCTCATAGTCTCTGATGTTGTAGAAGCAATGCCAACGAAGGGTATCGGGCATATGAGCGAGTGTCTGGATGCAGGGGATCATCTCGATACCGAGATCGTATGCATAATCGTCAAGCTCTCTCATTTCCTCCTCGGAATATCTTGCTCTCATATAGCCGAAGTAGGGCTGTTCTTTAACTTCAAATGTATCCTCTGCATAGAGCATAAGGGTATTGAGTCCCATAAGTGAAAGCTGTTTGATCACCTGCTTCAGGGTTTTTACGTTGAATGCCGCATTACCCTGGGCAACGTCAAACATAGGTCCGTTCATTTCAAATTGAGGTTCTTCTTCGATTTTGAATGATTCTTCACCATAAGAAATGTGCTCTACGGCGAGACCGAATGCTCTGAAAAAGTGGCTCTTTTCGGCATAAACGATCGTACCCTTTTTATTTTCAAGGGTAACGACGAGATTACATCCGCCCTTTTGGGTAACGGTAAATTCATAGCCGCCGTCACCGAGAGTTACGCCGAGATAATCTGCGAGTACGGATAGACCGTTTTTGAGTTCATCTTTCAAACCGATAAATTTGATGTTCATAGTGTGTACTCCTTTTTTAATATGAGTTAATTGAAATATTAGCAGCAAGCTTAGATGGGGTAGATATTCTTTCCCAGCGGTTCATCCATCTGATCGGACCTTCAAGTCCGTCGAAGGGAAGACGGGGTTGTTCAAGCTCTTCAAGGCGTTCCATACGACCTTCAAGATATTCATTGATTTCATAAATTGCAGTATTGATTCGGCTGACAAGGGCACCGTAACGGATATCGCACGTGTCCCAGCCGAGAGGTTTATATATTTCAAACCAATTCTGCATATGCGATTTTTGCAAAAGCCTAGTTCTGTTTTTCAGTTCGGGAAGCTCAACGTCTCTGAAGTGTTTTAAGGCTTCTTTATCTCCTGCTTTGTAAGCTTTTGTTAAATTTATACCTATTTCAGCCTTTATCGCCAATGCGTAAGCGGCGAGGTAGCTCATTTCAAAAAGACCGTCAAACTGACCGTTATTGCCGATAGCTTTTTTCAGCTTTTGCGCCAATGCAGCATAGTGATCATTGAGGTCAAAGCCTTCGTAGTTCTTGTCTGCAAGACCGGTCAAAACGTCCTGCCACATAAGGTGTTTTGATGTGTTATAATACTGACGGTTTTCATATTCTTCTGTTTGGGGAATGACGTCAAGATATTCAAGAAGCTTGAAATCGTCAAGATTTCCGCCGGTACAGAACTTAAATCGTTTTGCAAACTCTTCTTCGTTATACTCTTCACTGTAACCGAGCTCGGCAAAAAGCTGAACACCGATGAGTGTAGCATTTATCAGACATTCGGCATTATGGTCTGCCCAAGTAGTTACGAAAACGTCCTTTACGCCGTGGCGTTTACAAGCGGAAAGTGCATCGATGGCAGTGCGTTTTGTTTTTTCCCAACATAAAGCGTAGCTCATCCAGGATTGGACACCGCCGGCAAACACTAAATTGGGATCAAGCTCAAAATGCTGTCTGAAATAATCGTCATAAAGCTCGGCGCCCTCTCCCGTATATTCCCAATATACGCAGGTCATGCCTTCGGGGACAAGCTTCTTTGTTTCTTCGGGAACAATAGCACCCTTTTGACGGTATTTTTTTGTTCCGAAGGTGGAGAAGAACATATCGTCCCACATCATAGGCTGAAGTCCAAGCTCGTTTATGATCTTCATAACGTTTTCCAGGTGGGTGCGCATTATTTCACCGTTTGACTTGTGACCGAATCTATTCAAATAATTTACCTTGCCGAGATCGTTGGCTTCGTCCATTCCGATATGTATCTTTTTGGTTCTGAAGGGCTTTGATGCGGCGGTAATAATGTCTTTAAGAAACTCGTAGGTCTTTTCTTCACCGACCAATAAGCAAGCGGGGTAGTCTGTAATATTTCTGAATACCTTCCATTTTAAAGCTTCCTGCATGTGTGAAAGTGTCTGTATGCAGGGGATCATTTCAATACCGAGGTCAAATGCATAGTCATCAAGCTCTTTAAGATCAGCCTGCGAGTATTTTGGACGCATATATCCGAAATACGGTTGGTTTTCAACCTCATAGTTATCCTCGGTGTAGAGCATAAGCATATTAAGACCCATTAGAGCCATCTGTCGGAGGATGTTTTTTAGCTCTTTTACGTTAAAAGCGGAAGCCGCCTGTGAAAGGTCAAACATCGGACCGTTTGAGCGGAAGTATGATCTTTCTGTTATATCAAAGGTGGTTTCACCGTTTCTGATATGCTGGACGGCAAGTCCGAACGCTCTGTAAAAATGATGTTTTTCGGCATAGGTTATTGAAATATGCTTTCCGTCAAACGAGACGGAAAGACCTTCTGCGTTACATTGCTCCACAGAGCAGGTGTAACCGTTTTCTGAAAGCGAAATGTCCAAGTGCTTTGCAATTTCGCTAAGTCCGTTTTCCAAGCTTTTAGGTAGGTTTTCAAATTTGATAAACATACAAAACTCCTTGTAATACGTAATCAAATCTATATTAGCATAGATTAACAAATAATTCAATGATTCTTTTTAAAAAAATGGCGTTTTGATTAAATATGATAAATTAGTACAAAAAAACTGCATAAAGAGTAAAAAAAGAAGAAATTTTTAATAAAAAACAAAAAATATTTAGAAACGTATTTTCATTTTTAAAAAAGTATGTTATAATAGTGGCGATGAGTGTTTCAGTCGTTCAGACGATGTCAAAAAATCTGTAAAATGGGGGACAATATGAAAGATAACATTTTTGGTGAGCTTAGTGTAATCAGTATGAGAGGCGGCGAGGAATTTGCCGGTAACGTCGATTATTATCTTAAGCAATGGAGAGGTACAGACGAATCATTTGTAATTAATGCCGACTGTCCGAGATTCGGAACAGGTGAGGCCAAGTGTCACTTGAAGCACAGCCTTCGCGGACACGATGTTTTTATTATTGCAGACGTTTTCAACTACGGTGTAACTTATAAGATGTACGATATGGTCGTACCTATGAGTCCCGATGACCATTTTGCTGATATCAAGAGAGTTATTGGTGCTATAGCCGGTAAAGCGAGAAGACTTTCGGTTATCATTCCGATGCTTTATGAGGGCAGACAGCATAAGAGATCCGCAAGAGAATCCCTTGACTGTGCAGTTGCTCTTCAGGAGCTTGTAAATATGGGGGTAACCAACATTATTACCTTTGATGCGCACGATGCAAGAGTACAGAATGCTATCCCGAACCACGGTTTTGACAGTGTTCAGTCTACATATCAGATGATCAAGGCAATTGTAAAAGAGGTGCCGGACATCGTATTTGACAAAGAGCACGTAATGATGATCTCTCCCGACGAGGGCGCGATGAGCAGAAGTATGTATTATTCCTCTGTTATCGGTCTTGATCTCGGTATGTTCTATAAGAGACGTGATTACACAAGAGTCGTAGACGGAAGAAACCCCATTGAAGCTCACGAATACCTCGGAAAATCGGTAGAGGGCAAGGACGTTATCGTTGTAGACGATATGATCTCCTCGGGCGACTCTATGCTCGACGTTGCTGCACAGCTAAAGTCTAAGGGAGCAAAGAGAATATTTGTTTTTGCTACCTTCGGTCTTTTCTGCAACGGATTCACCAAGTTTGACGAGGCTTATGAAAACGGCTTGATCACCAAGGTGTTTACGACAAACCTTAACTACAGAAAGCCCGAGCTTTTACAGAAGCCCTGGTACAAGGAAGTTAATATGTGTAAATACGTTGCAATGCTTGTAGATACACTCAATCACGATGCCACCATCAGCGAGCTTCTTAACCCCGTAAACAGAATACACAATCTTCTTGACAAGAGAAAATAAGACAGATATAGAAGGGATACGGTCATTCCGTATCCCTGTTCGTTTAAAAAAGGCATACGTTTTTTTCGTATGCCTTGTGTTTTTATATAAGCGTCATAATGTTTTTTGGTACGTCGGGACCGTAAGGACCTTTGGAAAATACGGGCTCGATTTTTACCTTACCTTGTCTTTCAAGCGAGTATAGGACTTCATTTAATGCGACCTCGCCCTGAATGACGTCTGCACTGTCAAAAATAGGGGCGATCACTGCTAAAAGTGTTTTGTAATCCTTTGGACCTTCCTTAAGTGACTCGATAACAGCCTTATACGACTCGGTGCGAACACGTGAATCGAGAGGGGCTATCTTGCCTTTTTTCTCGCCGAACGAGGAGGTTGTATAAAAATTATTTGATACCGTTCCGTAGGTGTAGGGCAGAAGGGGAATAGGATCGCCTGCATCGTCCGGGAATGCCGTGGGGGCGGAAGCAATATATGTTCCGTGATAGGCAAAGGCGATAAATATCGGCATATTAGTTCTTGCCCAAGCGATCGAATCGGGATGATCACGGTGCAGGTAAAGTCCTACAAGCTCGGACGGAAGCTCGATGAACGTTTTTTCCATTGCTTTCGGAGGAGTCATACCCTCGTCGACGTGTTTTGTGATACCCTGACAAAGAACGTCGCTTATGTGTACGATGTCTCCGTTGTCAAACCTGGGGTAGTTTGTTTTTTTCTCCTTGGGAAAATCGGTGATCAAGGACTTCATTTCGTAGCCTGCATTTTTGACATATTCAGCATACTTTTTGTTTTCCTCAAGATCGGTAAACGGGGCATTGTTCCCGTTTGCTATATAAGCCGAAACGGTTTCGCCGTTGACCTCAGTCACAAACGGGTGAGCAAAGCCCTGACCGCCGGAGCCCCTTGATCTTCCGTGACAAATGCCGATATTACCGGGAAGCGTCTGTGCGTTTTTTTCATCGATCAGCATCTGTGTGTGGCCGACAAGCTTTTCGTAGTATATTTTTCCGCCATCTATGGTGGCGATTCCGGCATAGTAGCCTGCACAGAAGCCCTCTTCCTTCATCATCATTTCAAGCAGTATGGGGGCGGCGTTTTTGGTGCCAACGTAGCCTGCTATATTACACATAACAATACTCCTTTCGGGGGGATGTCATCTTTTAAGTAGATTATAGTATAAAAAAACGCTTGGGTCAAGGACGGGATTTGATACAAAAAGTGTCCTTATTTGAAATGGTTTTATTTAAGCGTTACTATAAATTTAGGTACGTCTATTCCCGCGAAAATGGGGGGAGCAAGGATGGTGGATATCTCGATCTTATCCTGCTTTTTCAGCGAATACAAAACCGTATACGTGAGGGCGGCGCGTGTCATACATTCGCAATCCTCGAAGAGGGGGGAAAGGGGCTTGAGAAGGTCGTTAAAGCTTTTCGGTCCGTTTTCCAGCTCTTTTACGATTATGTCATATCCACGAGCGATCAAACATGCATCGAATTCGGGCACTTTGAGGTTTACTGTATTGAAAGGAGAATTGGTCAGCATATCTTTGTAGAGCCATCCGCAGCTGTTTGCGGGAAGGAGTATTGGTTCGCCCGCATCCTCGGGGAAGGCAAGCGGAGTCGACGCGATGTAGGCGCCGTGGTCGGCAAATGCCACGAAAACGGGCATATTGCCCCTTGCCCACGCAATTGCATCGGTGTTGTTCAGTGTAAGCAAAAGACCGACACGCTCTGCGATAAGCTCTGTAAATGCATTTTCAAGAGCAACGGGAGCTTCGTGTCCCATTTGAATGTTTTTGAGTGCAAGCTGGCATATAACGTCGCTTGAATGAACCTTGGAGCCGTCCTTTAAAGTGGGGTAATTTGCCTTGCTTGTGGGGTTCTCGATGCGTGATTGCATCAGATAACCGGCATCATTGAGGCTGTCAGCGACTGCATTTTCTTTTTGTTTATCCGAGGTTTTTGCGGCATTTCCGTTTGCTATGTATGCGCAGACGGGCTGACCGTTTTCGAAACCTAAAAAGGGGTGTGCCCATTCACTTCCGCTATGTGATTGGGATCTGCTGTGGCATATTCCGACAGTACCTCCGAAGGATAAAGCGTCTGTTTCGGCAATAAGCTTGTCGGTGCTTCCTACAAGCTTTGCGGAGTATATCTTGCCTTCGTTGATCGTAGCAATTCCGGTGTTGTATCCACCGGCAAAGCCTTCCTCTTTTTTCATCATTTCAAGCAGAATGGGGGCGGCTTGCATTATTCCTACGTAGCCTGCAATATTACACATTGTTAAACACCTCTGATAAATAGTTTATTATAAATAATTATATCATACCCATTATTCTCTGTCAATAAAAAAACCTTTTTTGACGGGGCAAAAAAGGTTTTTAGTGATTTTATTCAACTGTGAATTCGAAAGAGCAAACATCACATCCGCCTCTTGCTATACCTGCATGAAGGGTGAATGTGTAATTGCCCGCGGGAAGTGACTTAACGTCGAGATAGAGCTGACGGAGCACATAAGATTTTTTGTTGAAATTCTGATATACGGCATCCTGAAGCACGATGTTGCCACTTTGATCTCTTACGGTTGCACGAATGTGCGAAAATGTAAAGTTTGAAGAAATAGTGCCTGGGATGTAATTCTTTTTAATCATTTCGGGCGTTATTTCGCCTTCAAGGGCAATATATGCATCGGGAATTACGAAGTCTTCATCGTGATATACCTTGAGAGTTACGGGGATAAATGCCTTTTCGTAGAGCGTTCTGAAGGTATATTTTTTGTCAACAAACCAAGTGGTATTTTTCTCTTCTGTATACCAGGCGTTTGTCTGTTCAATTACGGAAACTGTGCTCTTGTCGTAGTTTACAAGACCGGTCACGTTCTTTACAATGTTGACACCGCTTACCATACGGGTGTGACCGCCCGAGGGGGCAGTGTAATAGAGAATATCACCCTTGTCGAGAGCCGCATAGCCTGCAAACATCTTGTCTTTTCCGGAGTGCTCGGCAATAAGTCTTGTATCGTGGGTCCAGCCTTCGGGAGCCTCGATTCCGCTGCCTACAGGGTACATAAGCTGCTCGCTGTTCCATTCGGGAAGTATTCCGCCGTAGCCGTTTATGTCTACTATCTGTTCAAAGGCTCTGTCCATAGAGGAAGAGCAGTGGTTGCCGATCAGCTCTGTATAATATGGGCTGTTGGGTGTGAATTTTCCGTCCTCAAGTACTGACAAAAAACCGTCAAGAGACGAGCCGGTGTTTGCATAGGGAATACCGTAATATTTTTTGCCGACCTCGTATGTGTGATTGACGTTCAGTCTCGAGTTTTCGGCAGGGTCTTTATGGAGGGTCGTCCATTGTACCGTCGGTGTCCATTCGACTGTCGCCATCTCTCTCATATAGTTGAGGACTGCATCACGGGGGGCAACGTCCGGGGCTTCAAAAACCTTGAAAAAGGAATATTTGCTTTCATCGGGCCAGTCCGGGCGTTTTGTGTAGATTGGGTCTGCCTGTGTTTCCTCTTGGGTTTCCTCCTGTGTTTCTGTGGCATCTTCCGTAGCTTCGCCATTCACAGTTTCGTCTTGCGTTTCGGGAGCACTTGTTTGTGCGTTTTCGGTATCATTATCCGATCCGCAAGCGGACAAGCAGGTAAGTAATACCAGAATTGCAGTTAAAATTATAAATAGCCTATTCATATAATCCTCCGGGGGGAATATTATTTCAATTATTATAACATAATGTTGCACCATTGGCAAGTAAGTTTTTGTTTTTTATCAAAAGAAACAGTCCCCAAAAGGACTGTTTCTTGAAGCTTTATCGGATTACTTTATATCGATTACTTTGTAGCCGTTGTCTGTAATGACCTTTTTGAAGATCTCATCGGATACTTCACTTGTCAATGTAACCTTAGCTGTACCTTCCTTGTGGCTGGTCAGCGCAGAAGAAACGCCGTCGATCTCCTCAAGTATCTTCTTTACTCTTGCTTCGCAGTGGGGACACATCATACCTTCAATTTTAATAACCTTTTCCATAACTTTTACCTCTTTCTTTTTGTTTTTAATTGGTTTATCTTTTTTTGTTGAACGGATGTCAAACAGATTAAGTCTGAGTGCATTTGTGACAACACAGAAGCTTGACATACTCATTGCAAGTGCACCAAGCATCGGACTGAGTGTCAGCCCCGCAAAGAAGAATGCGCCCGCGGCAACGGGAATGCAAATTGCGTTGTAAATAAATGCCCAGAATAGATTTTGATGTATAGTACGAAGGGTCGCACGGCTAAGCCTGATCGAAGATGAAACATCGGACAGCTTACTGTTTACGAGTACGATGTCCGCAGCATCGATGGCTACCTCGGTGCCCGCCCCGATTGCGATTCCGACGTCGGCGCGTGTTAAGGCCGGGGCATCGTTGATTCCGTCGCCTACCATGGCAACTTTGCCATCTTTTTGGAGTGATTGGATAACAGCCTCTTTTTCGTCGGGCTTGACCTCTGAAATGACCTCGTCGACATCGATCTGCTTGGCTATTGCCTCTGCTGTTTGCTTGTTGTCGCCCGTCAGCAATACAACGCGTATTCCCATATTTTTCATTTCTGAGATCGCATCCTTGCTGTCGGACTTTATTGCGTCGGCGACGGCAATGATGCCGAGTAGTCTGTCGCCCTTTGCGAAAAACATCGGGGTCTTGCCCTCTCCGGCAAGGTTATCTGCTTTTTGCAGTGTTTCACTCGGGATAGAAACGTACTTACTTACAAAATCTTTGTTTCCTCCGTAGACTTTTTGTCCGTCTATCTGTGCATAAAGACCGCCGCCCGGGAATATTTCAAAATCTGTCGTTTCTGAAGCCGAAAGGCTCGATTCATCGCCTTTTTTTACGATCGCCTTGGCAAGCGGATGCTCGCTCTTTATTTCAAGGCTGTAGGCTGTTTGAAGGAGTGTTTCGTCACCTATAACGTCAGTAACCTCAGGCGTTCCGTTTGTTACAGTCCCCGTTTTGTCAAGGGCGACTATCTGTGTTCTTCCCGCAAGCTCGACCGATTCTGCCGTTTTAAAGAGAATGCCGTTTTTTGCACCCTTGCCGTTGCCCACCATTATTGCAACGGGGGTCGCAAGTCCCAAAGCACAGGGACAGCTGATCACAAGAACCGAGACCGCACGGGTTATTGCAAATCCTGCAGACTTGCCGCATAACAGCCATATAGTCAAAACGATGACGGAAATAGAAATTACAACGGGAACAAATATTCCCGATACCTTGTCGGCTATTTTTGCGATCGGGGCTTTTGTAGCCGCGGCATCACTTACCAGCTTTATTATTTGCGAGAGGGTAGTGTCCTCTCCGACTCTTGTCGCTTGGCATTTCAGAAAGCCGGAGCGGTTTATGGTCGCGCCGCTTACAATGTCATTTTCTTTCTTTTCGACCGGGATGCTTTCGCCCGTCAAGGCAGATTCGTCGACCGCGCTGTGTCCCTCAATAACTTTACCGTCAACGGGGATGCTTTCGCCGGGGCGTACAACAAATATATCTCCGATATTCAGCTTTTCTGCGGGGATAACTGTTTCGACACCGTTTATTATAACGGTCGCATTTTTCGGCGCAAGCTTCATCAGCCCCTTCAAAGCATCTGTGGTCTTACCTTTTGACCTCGCTTCAAGCAGTTTTCCGAGGGTGATGAGGGCAAGTATCATTGCCGCCGATTCAAAATAAAAATCGTGGAGATAATGCCGAGGGTCATTTGAGGCTGTCATAGCCAAAAGAACGTATACGCTGTATAAAAATGAGGCGGCAGAGCCGAGTGACACCAAGGTGTCCATATTCGGGGAATGGTGAATAAGTCCTTTAAACCCGTTTATAAAGAACTTTTGATTGACCACCATTACAATAATCGCCAAAAGCATCTGCACTATACCGTTTGCTACGGGATTATTATCCAGAAATGCGGGGATGGGCAGTCCGAGCATATTGTAGCCCATTGACAGATACATCAAAAGTAACAGAAAGACAAGGGAAGTGACAAGCCTTTTTAAAAGGATCGGGGATTCCTTGTCAGCCAATCCGTCTGTCTTGTCTGTAGTGTTATTTTTGGTAGAATCCTTTAAAGAGGCGGTGTATCCCGCTTTTTCTACGGCAGTTATGATCATTGTGTCGTCGGCAGTACCTTCGACCCCCATCGAGTTTGTGAGCAGACTTACCGAGCAGGACGTAACGCCATCTACTCCGAGCACCGCCTTTTCGACTCTTGCGCTGCAGGCGGCACAGCTCATTCCATTTACGTTAAATTGTTTCATTGCTAATCAATCTCTTCAATCTATATCAAAAATTATACAGTACGGCGATAAAAGCAGTAAGTATTTCCCTTATATTATAGCACAAATAATAATAATTTCAATAAAAAAACAAAAATAATTAGCCTTCGCTAACCCAAAATTCTGTTGAATATTACAATATAACGTGATATAATCGTAACGGACATAAACAAAAAAGAGGTAGTTATGAAAAAAGGGTTGATACTTGAGGGCGGCGCAATGCGCGGTATGTTTACTGCAGGTGTTATGGACGTGCTGATGGAAAACGGAATAGAATTTGACGGAGCTGTAGGCGTTTCGGCGGGCGCGGCTTTCGGCGTGAACTATAAGTCAAAGCAAATAGGACGAGTTATACGTTACAATACAAGATTTGTAAGGGATAAAAGATACTGCGGATACCGTGTGCTTATGAAAACGGGTAATATATTCAGTACGGAGTTTTGTTATAATGAGGTTCCCCTTGTCCACGACGTCTTCGATTTTGAGACCTACGAAAACAATCCTATGGAGTTTTACGTTGTCGCAACAGACGTCGAAACGGGAAGGGCGGTTTATCACAAGTATGAAGGAAAAAACGATCATTGCTTTGATTGGATACGCGCCTCGGCGTCAATGCCTTTGGTTTCAAAAATCGTCGAGATCGATGGTCAAAAGCTTCTTGACGGCGGTATGTCGGATTCGATACCCGTAAAGTTTTTTGAGGGTTTAGGATATACTAAAAACGTTGTTGTCCTTACCAAGCCTAAAGGATATATAAAAAAGAAAAATAAAGCTATGCCCATAATTAAGATGAAGTACAAAAAATATCCGAAGCTGGTTGAAGTAATGGCGAAAAGGCACGACGAATACAATAAAACTACCGCATATATTGAAGAAAAGGAGAAAAATAACGATCTTTTGGTGATCCGTCCTCCGTCAAAGCTTCAGATAAGCAAAGTGGAAAAAAATCCCGAAACGCTGAAAAAGGTGTACGAGCTTGGCAGGGAAGAGGCGAAAAAGAGACTTCCCGATATTATTGCATTTCTTAATTCCTGAATAATAAAGAGAAAAGCCGCAGATCTTTCTGCGGCTTTTAAGTTTTTTCTATTCGTTTTATACATACAAATCATTTACAATTGTTTTTTTGCAAGATTTACGATTTTTTTGCCTTGTTTCATTGCATAATGTACAGACTGCCATGCACCGCCTTTTTCATGTTCAATGTAGCAGATGATCAGATCGGCACGGTCGATCATTTCGCGGTTACGGATTTGTATTGCAGTTTTGGGAGGTGCGCCGGATGCATCTCGTGATATTTCTATATCGGTATAATACGTGTGGAACGATTCTTTGTTATTCATATATTCTGCGGTGGTGTAGGGAAGAATCAAAATGAGGGCGCTGTTATCGTCTCTATGATTTTTTCGTACACGAAGCACCGATGAAGAC
>JAFSAM010000021.1 GCA_017441005.1 Clostridia bacterium
AACGAAGTCGGCCCGTTTACGGGTAGCAGGTAACAATCTTACGCAGTTGGCAGAACGTGTAAGTGCGTTTACGCACGGCGAGGAACAGAGGGCTTTGCCCGCATGTGAAAAACCACCCGTTTTACGGGTGGATTTTTATTGCCTTTTTAATACAGCTTTCGGCGAGGACTTGAACTAAATATTAAATCAATATTATATGGAAAAGTTTAAAATTTTATGATATAATCAGAACGATAAATATAGAATTTATCAAATAGTTTTAATGCTGATATCTAAATTGCTAAAACTTTATCTAAAAAACTATGCTGTGGGAAGCACAGTAAAGGAGTGATTTTATGGAAATTCCATATATTTCAGGGGAATGGAAAATTCTTTTTGCGCCACACGATAACGGAAACTATGTGAACGATCATAGTATTGTAGTTGGCCCGGATGGGAATTGGCACTTGTTTGGTATTACAAGTTTTGAGGGCAAGCCAAGCCACGAAAGATACTTTGTTCACGGCGTGGGAAAAACGCTCTATGAGCCTATGCGCGAAGTCGGTCGCTCAATTGATAGGGGCACTCTTGCGTGGGCGCCTTGCGTTATAAAAAAAGACGAAAACTTTTATATGTTTTACGGCCCCTCTCCCACTTCTTTAGCAGTGTCGTTTGATATGTATGAGTGGTTTGGAACAAAAGTAACGCTAAACAACGAGCCAATGATGGGGGCACATCGCGACCACTTTGTTTTACAAGTATCCGAAAACGAATATTTGATGTATGTTGTGGGTGTTTACAACCAAAAAGGTGCAGTCTCTTGCTTCTCGTCAAACAATCTTTTAGATTGGGATTTCATAGGATATGCGCTTACATCTGGGGACGAAGCACCACTTAAACCCGCTTGGGGTGCTATAGAGTCGCCTTTTGTTGTTAACAAAGACGGCGTTTATTATCTTTTCATTACTTATACAGATTGTTCAGATGAAACCTATAACAACACATTGGTGTTTGCTTCCGATAATCCTAAATCGTTTGGAGAATATAACGGAGAGGGAAACGGAACAAAGCCAATCACGAAACTTTATGGTCACGCTTCTGAAATTCTTAAGGTGGGAGAAGATTATTATATTACAACCTGCGGTTGGCTCAGCAAGAATATTCCCCATAAAGGTGCGGTGTCAATAGCTTCACTTAAATGGAAACAAATATAATTTACATTAGCATCTAAATCGGTGCGACGTGACAAAACGAAAAGGCATCCTGAATGGATGCCTTTTCGTTTTGTCTGCAGAGCGCACCTTGCGGTGCATGAAAAATGAAGTCGCCTACGGCTATGAAGTGTGCCTAACGGCACATTGAGAAAGAAACCGTTCGCTTCGCTTCATAGCGGCAAAGCCGCCGCTTTTTATTGGCGAAGCCAATGCATCATTTTTCATTTTTTAATTATAATCGGTTAAGCGTAAAATATACTCGACAAACTCTTTCGTTTCTTCCTCTGCCGGGCTGTCGGTGCGGTCTTCGACTATGCGCTTCAATACCGTGTCGCCATTGAAAAGGTCACAGAAGAAATCATGCAGCTGCTTCATATCAAGATTACATCTTTCATATATCTTGTAAATTGCCATACAAGCATATGTCAGCATCACGAAATATACAAAATTTCGATCGTCATAGGTGTGATAAAGATAATTAGGCTGAAGGGTGTGATACATTTGCCGTTCAATTTCCTCTGCTGATAAAATATCAAAAAGCAAGGGCAGATCTTCCGTTGTTCCCAGCCTTCCGATAAGACACAGGGCGATAGCACTTCTGAACTGGTTGGAACGGCGGTTATCTGTAAAGAAGAAGCAATCACGGTTTTTCACGATATCCCGCAGAACGGGTAACGCTTTTTTATCCTCAACCAATCCCAACGCGATCGCGCAGTTGTATTTGTAAAGCACATCATCGGTGTTGATCATTTCGTTATACAAGCGCGTTTTTATCATATCTCTTTTCGGACTAATATAGCACGACCATATCGCTACACCGGGAGCATCGGTTTTCAGTAGATGAAAATCTTTGTCTGCGTCAAAGTTTAGCGGCTCATATATTGTTTTATTCAGAGCAAGATTCTCGTATTTTTTGTCGGGAATACGGCCGAGAGCTTTCATTTTGTCCAAATACCTTTTGTAGGAATTATCAAAGGCAAAGGTTATGTGAGAATAGTTCCCGAAGCATCCGTTTTCTTTTACTTGCATCAAATATTTTTCATAATCTATATCAAGAAAATCTACACCTGACAATGCTGCCATTGCCGCGGCAACTCCTACGCATTCTCCCATACGGATCATATCGCGATTCATACGCACAGCACTTTGAATATAGGTGTCAAAGGAAAGGCATCTGCCCGCCGTTACCAGCCCTTTGATATTTTTTGGAACTACACTGCCAAGGGAAACGGGGATGCTGATCACCACGGTTGAAAGATTTGATATAACAAACCAATTCTGAAAGATATCGTCCTCGGCAGCCCGCAGGTTTCCGTGTCTGTCGAGGTCGGAATATGCCCAGTAAAGAACCTTGTCCGAGCACTTGCCGAATAAGAGATCCTCATGTTTCAAAGTATCCTCTCCCTCGTACGACAAGCCCTCTCGTACGCCCGTATGTAAGGCGCAATTCACGATTTCTTCCTCCAGTATATGGCTTAGATCAGCGTGCGCGATAATGGTCTTAGCGGAAAAATCCTTATAGTTGTAATGATCCATGATTCCGCTATCATTGTTATGCCCCAATAACCTTCCGTTTTTTGTGTATTTTATAATAACACCGAAGGGGACAAAGCTTCCGTTACTCGGACGTCCATAGTACTTTTTTACATCCGTCATTCTGATCAGATGACCGTCGCTCGTAGCGTCGATCGTAATATCTGCCTTAATACTAAATTCACGCTTTCCGTCAAAAGCAAGGACACCGATTATACGGTTATCCTCAAAATACAGACCGATAACGCTGTGACGGCACAAGACCTTAACACCGCTCTTTAAAAGCCGTTCCGTAAGACGAATCTGTCTTTGCTCCCAATGCTTCCCGTTTGTCAGAAATACGGTGTCGGCCTTGTTTTTTTGATCGTCTTCCTCGTAGCTTCCACCGCAAGCTCCGTAATAATATCCGGTCACATTGCCACATACGCTCATACCGCCGATATTATCTCCAAATTCAAGCAGTATGACAGACGCACCTTGTCGGGCAGCGGAATCGGCAGCGTAGCATCCGGCACTACCGGCACCGACGCAAAGCACGTTACAGGTATCATCAAAATCAGTTACTTCGCAAACTTTTTTTACAACAACTCCGTTTTCAAGCATCGAAAGTATCATTTGTCATTCTCCTTTGCATAGAAATAACCCGCCTCAAAAGCCTCAATTGGATTATCATAATTGCAGTCGCATAGCTTATCGGCATTTTCTGCTCCGTAAAATACGGGAGACATATACAGAATTTTGGCGTCAATACCGAGCGAACACCATTTTTCGTAGATCTCAAGCTTAATGCGGTTTT
This sequence comes from Clostridia bacterium, assembly GCA_017441005.1. GTDB lineage: Bacteria > Bacillota > Clostridia > Oscillospirales > CAG-272 > RGIG1995. The sequence continues at coordinate 3,523 of JAFSAM010000021.1, forward strand.
CGTCGGTGTCGTGCGCCGGAATATGAAGTGCGTATCGTCCCGCATAAAAGGCTGACTCTATTTGTGAGCCGCAATATGCAGAGAGTAGTTTGTCTTTCACCTTTTCTATGTCATCACAAACAAACAGTACAGTATAGAACCTTTCGTCCGACGTGTTTGACATATCCAATACTTTTTTCGCAAACAAATGTGTAAGTCCCTCGTTGGTGTGTACGGTTACATCGTAAATAAGATCCGGCTGTCGAACGATTCTGACAACGCGGCATTTAAGTAATACCTCTAATTGCTTTTTTGCGATATATTTACACATAGCAAATTCAAAACCGTTTGTGTTCTGTTCGTTTGTTCCGAAAAGAGAGAGAGAATTAAATAAGTCGAGAAGCTGCGAACCCTCTTCGGTTTTTGGAGTGTAGGTATTATAACGAAAACTGCGAAGCGGCAGACAAAAGCCTGTGTCGCATACCTGATGCTCTTCGCAAATGACCGTTTCGGGGGAAGCCGTGGCGTACCCAATCGAGGAATACCCGCTTCCGATTATCAGGGTGTTGTAAATTTTCATCATTTATCTCCTGTAAAAATCAAATTCAGCATATTGACATTATAAAGAAAAAAGTGTATGATTTATAGTAATATACAAATATAAATATGTAAAAATCAATCAAATAGAGGGAAGAATGAAAATTCAGAATATACGTCCTTTAATTTACCGCCTATCGTACTTCAAATACTTGGTTGCAGATAATAAATATCCCAAAATTTCCTTGGATAAAAGCCATTACGTTTACCGTATCCTCCTGATCGACAAGGGGGCGCTTGACGTTTGCGTAGGAGGAAAAAAAGAACGGATTAGAGCCGGAGAAGCTTTATATCTTTTGCCGGGAGAGATATACCGTCTTTTGCCGTGCGGAGAAGATTTTTCGTTATATAATGTGTTTTTTGATTATCTTGATGACCGCCATATAAAGGAAAATAAGCCACAAAACTGCGTTTTTATTAACAATTATGACGAGCATCTTTGTTTGCCGCGGATAGAATTTGAGGATGCTGATATCTTGAACAAAAGCGGTATAATCAAAAATATATCATTTGAAAAAACATTGAGGACTATCCTTGGCAAAGACCCGGCAGATGAGCTTTACCGTTTCTATGAGCTGTCGGTGATGTTTTCTGTTATATCCGACATCTTATCTTCCGAACCAAAGAAAAAAAAGAAAAATTCGTCTGTTGAACAGATTATTGAATATATCAAGAGTAATCCGGAAAAAGACCTCTCGTGCGATGCATTATCAAATGTATTTTCATATCATAAAAATCATATTAATAAGCTTATCAAAAAAGAAACTGGAAAGACTTTGAGCGAATATGTTCGTTATGTTAAGATCGAATATGCCAAAACGCTGCTATCGGAGGAATTATACTCTTCTACGGAGGTTGCGACAAGGCTTGGATATTACGATTACAGTCACTTTTATAAGGCGTTTCTCTTGGAAACCGGCGTTCGCCCAACAGAATACCAGCCGAGCAAAATATGACAATTGCATCCGAATTGGCTATATAACACAAAAAAGCAGTCGAGTTTGTCGACCGCTTTTTTGTTCAGCAATAAAACGCACCTTACGGTACATAAAAAATGAAGCTGCCTTTGTCACATCAAAGTAACTCCGTTTTTTCGCCGTTTCTTACTACAAATATTTTGTATGTGTTAATGTACCTATCATCATAATAGTATTTTGAACGTCTGAAAACTTCTAATAATTTTTGTGCCATTTTTTCGTCATATTTTTCCATTTTATCGAAGTTATCAAGTGTAATTGTAACTCCGTGATATACCATATCGGTAAGACAATCCCAAATAGCACTTAAATTTGCACCAAAATAATCAGGAAAATCAAGGCCGTTCTTTATTTTGTCATACATAGTGTATCTTGAATTTACACCTTCAAAATCAACTGTATAGTATTCGTATTCTATTTTTTCTTCGTTCATTTTATATCACCTCATAAAAAGTTTTATAATGATCATAAGTTAAAAAAACAAGTCCGTCGGACGAATAAACTATTCTCCAAGTGCTCTGTTTTTCATTTTTTTAACACATTCGAGTGCAGCCTTAAATTTTTGTGTATCTCTGACGGAATTGAACCAAGCCCATTTGGGATTTGTCAGAAGATCAAAAATAAGCCGCATATCGGCGTACGAAAATCTGACTATACCAAAAAGCTGATGCTTTTCTCCTTTTTCGTCTATGGCATAATTCCACACCCTATTTACTTTTATGTTTGAAAAAATCGTTCCGCCAATATCAAGCCATTCATTATTCAAAGAGTGAACGTATTTGCACTTTTCAATAGCAGAATCAAAATTCAACCATGCTTCATCATTGTCTTTTAGCGCAAAAAGACAAGCGGAGAGAACCAGCTGTTTATAAGCATAAAAGCATTTCCAACCGTCGAGAACGTCCTTGCCGTCTCCCAAAACCTCTATCATCTTGAGAATTTTTTTCTGATAATCAACCTTTTTATGCGCACCAAAGTGATCGGGGTAACGCTCGTCAAGCTGAACCGCAAACGACTCAAACATTTGAATACCCTGCTGAATATATGCCTCCTCCCAATCGTTTCTTGCTTGAGAACGTGCCACAAGGCAGTATCTTCGACTGAATCCGCTATTATACGGGGTCATATCAAGCCATTTATCAAGCTCTTTTTCGTCACAAAGCGTAGTCATTATTTGTATGGTAAAATTTCTATACCTTGTTTCGAGTAATCTTTGTGCGTTTTTTAGCAAGATCGGCATATACTTTTCGGTTTTTTCCGGATTACCTGCTGCGTGTCTTTTTATAGCATAAACCAGTTGAGAAGAATAGTAATCGCTTTCCGGATATTTTCGACAGTATTCCATAATAAAATCGATGCACTCGCCGGTTTTATCCGAAAGCTTATAGACAGTATCGTTAAATATCTTGTGATCTTTTTCCTTCGAATGAGTATCGTTTGACAAAAGCTCGTCGACCGTAACCCCGAAATAGTTTGATATAGCGGGCAGCATTTCAATGTCGGGGTAGCATATACTCAATTCCCAGCGGGATACCGATTGCGCAGATACGCCCAGTATTTCTGATAGTTTTTCCTGAGTAACACCCTTTTCTTTTCGTAATTGTTTCAGATTCTCTGCAAAATTCAGATTCATATAGTATTCCTTCCGCAAATAAAATTGAAGCGCGCCCTTCTGTCTGTATTATATCACTTGTCATCTGATATGACAATATCACGTTTGTTGACAGAAGCTATTAAAATAAGTGATTTCTGTAATCAGAGAATCAGTAATTGTTTATAAAATATGAACCATAGTTTTTTTGTTAAAAATAAAAAAATAATGTTCAGTGTTAGATTTTTTTAAAAAATACTTTCGACACAAGTTGACTTTTTTCGAAAGTGTGGTACAATTAATAGTTGGATAACAGAATGTTATCAAATTTGTAAAAAAACAGGAGAAACAAAAATGACAAACAATCTTGTTTACGGCATTCACGACAAACCTAAGTTTGGAAGTATGCTCGTTTTCGCACTTCAGCAAGTGCTTGCAATCCTTGCCGCTACCATTTTGGTGCCTGCCATTGTCGGTAACGGTATGAGTCAGTCTGCCGCTCTTTTCGGCGCAGGCATAGGTACACTCGTATATCAGCTGTTTACAAAGTTTCGCAGCCCCGTATTTCTCGGCTCGTCCTTTGCATTTATCAATTCTATGTCAGCCGCATTTGCGGGTGCTGTTTCAATTTCGGCAGGATATGCCGGCCTTATTATAGGTGCTCTTTTTGCAGGACTTGTATATGTGCTTATCGCTGTAATCGTTAAGTTTGCGGGCGTTGCCTGGATCAACAAGCTTATGCCTACGGTAGTTATCGGTCCTACGGTTGCTCTGATAGGTCTTTCTCTTTCGGTCAATGCGGTAAACGATCTTACGGTCGGTAAAGTTATGATCGAGAAGACCGAGCAGGTAGTAAAGGACGGTGCAATCGTTGACAAGGTAAGCATGGTTTCGGGATGCAGTCCCTACGTTGCACTTATCTGCGGTATTATCACATTGTTTGCTATTTTTATGTTTTCGGTTTACGGCAAAAAGATGGCAAAGCTTATTCCCTTTATACTCGGTATTGCCGTCGGCTATGCTGTAGCCTCCGTCTTTACGGTTATCGGTATCGCAACGGACAATATTGCACTTCGGATAATAGACTTCAGCGCATTTAAGAATATGCAGATATTCTCACTTCCCGATTTCACGTTTGTCGAAGCGTTTAAGGGTGTCAAGGATATCGACAGCTCGTTTATCGCTACCATTGCAGTAGCCTACGTTCCCGTTGCGTTTGTTGTATTTGCAGAGCATATAGCAGACCACAAGAATCTTTCCACCATCATCAATTCCGATCTGCTTGAGGATCCGGGATTACACCGCACACTGTTGGGTGACGGTGTCGGTTCAATGGCAGGTGCATTTTTCGGCGGATGTCCCAATACCACCTACGGTGAGTCGGTCGGTTGTGTAGCTATCACACGTAATGCTTCTGTAGTTACAATTACTACCACAGCGATCATGTGTATGGTAATTTCCTTCTTCGGACCTTTCGTTACATTCCTGTCATCCATCCCTAACTGTGTAATGGGCGGTGTTTGTGTTGCGCTTTACGGATTTATCGCTGTTTCGGGTCTCAAGATGATTCAGAAGGTAGACCTCGGTGACAGCAGAAATCTCTTTGTTGTTTCTGCAATTCTTATTCCCGGTATCGGCGGATTGAAGCTTACCTTCGGTAAGATCACCATTACCACCATCGCCTGCGCGTTGATTCTCGGTATCGTTGCAAACATACTTTTGAATAAGTTTAAAAAGGCCGACGAAAAGGAGATTGAAAAATGAAAAAATATGATAACGTAGTTATTTTTGACCATCCGCTTATTCGACATAAAATTGCCATATTGCGGGATGAGCGCACAAGTATGAAGGAGTTTCGCGAGCTCGTCGAGGAAATAACAACGCTTATGACATACGAAAGCTTGAAGGATGGCGTTATGACGACCGAGATCGAGGTTAAAACTCCCCTTGAGACCTGCACTCAAACGGTCGTGATGGACAACTCGATCGTTATCGTTCCGATACTCCGCGCAGGACTCGGTATGGTTAACGGTATACACGTGCTGTTCCCGTCTGCAAGGGTAGGTCATATCGGTATGTACAGAAACGAGGAAACGTTAAAGCCCGAGACTTATTACTGCAAGCTTCCCGAGGGCATCGAGGACAAGCTCGTGCTTGTTGTAGACCCGATGCTTGCGACCGGCGGCAGTGCTTGTGATGCTCTCCAGATGCTGAAGAATAAGGGCTGTAAGCATATCAAGTTTATGTCGATCATCGGTGCACCCGAGGGGGTATCCAAGGTTGCGGAGGCACATCCCGACGTCGATATATTTGTTTCGACGCTTGATAGATGCCTTAACGAGCACGGCTATATTCTTCCCGGCCTTGGCGATGCAGGCGACCGACTTTTCGGTACAAAATAAATCATAAAAAAAGACACCCGTCGGGTGCCTTTTTTTGTGCCGAGAGAATTCGGGAATTACGTATAGTGCGGGAGGGTCCCCATAAAAACGTATTTGTGGACCGTTTTTGATTAAAATATGGATTTCCCCCCTCTTTTGACTCGAAAGTGTGGGGACAAAAGGCGCAGAATAATGTAAAATGAGACATACAAAATGGTTTTTCTGCCATATCGTGGGAAAAGTGTTACAAGAGGGGGAATACCAATTATTATGAAAAAAAGAATTATTGTAATATTATTTTGTCTTGGACTGCTCTTTGGACTGACAGCCGTGGCCGCGCAAGCGATCAATCATATTTCGACCGTGGAATTAAGTGTTGACGTTCCCGTGCACGGAGAAATGCCGGCAAAGCCGGTTGTGAGTACCGACAAAGTGACCGTATATGCCTACGAGTGGTATCTGAACGATAATAAACTCTTCTATGGCGAGACCTTTGAGGGGGGCAACACCTATACCTTGAAGGTGCGTCTGTCTACCCTCGATGAATTTATGGAGAGTGTTTCAGTAAAGGTCAACGGTTTGAATGCAGCGGTAAAGAGTGTTGATAACGGGAAAAAAGGACTCCTGTTTGTAATTGATTACTACGTTACACCGTTAGGCTATACGCTCTCTTTTGACCCCGGCTACGGAAGCGGAGTTATGGCTCCCATGACGGGAAAAACATCTTATATTTTGCCCGAGTGTACGTTTACTCCCCCTTCGGGAAAGGAATTTCGCTATTGGCAGGTGGAAAGTATTTCAGGAGAGTTTCGACCGGGAGAGAACGTCATCCTGTCGGGAAATACCACAGCGCGTGCGGTATGGGGAACACCGTCTGGGAGAACAAGAGTATACGAGGTGTTGGCTACCTCCAATATTTCGAGCATTCCCGTTCTTTACGGAAGTATAAAAACACCTGAAATAACCGTTACAAAGGGGGCGCCCGCCTACGTTCTCAGCGATTCTGCTAATCTCAGGTGGCAAAAAAAGGAGAACGGCGTCTGGGTAACACAAAACGGCAGGTTTACCGCAGGTGAGTGGAGGGCAGAGACCCAGGTGCGCATTGACCGCGATGCCGCAAAGCAATACGAGCTTGGAGATCCTTTCACGTTGAAGGTGGACGGAGTACTTTGGGAATCTAAAAACAACGGAGAGCCTTACGTCTACCACGATTATTCGATGATCTTAGTTTGTTCACCGAGCTATATAATCAAAGACGATCCGACTGTTCAACCGCCGAAGGACGTTACAAACGTTAACCTCGCAGTTTATGGCTATACTTTAGGAGCAAGTGCCAATAATGCGGGAATAACCTGTGATCAAGAGGGCGTCAGTGTTTCGGAGGTACAGTTTATGGAGGCTGTCGATTCAGATAACGACGGTAATCCCGATGGATCAAAGCCTGCGGAAAGATTTGAAGCGGGAAAGATTTATGCTGTCTCGTTCGCCCTTAAGGCTAAAGAGGGATATGATATCAGCTTACTGGATATGTTGAGTGTCAAATGCAATAACGAACAGACGTTCGGCGCATACGACTCGAACAATGAAGTATACAGGGGAGTATACTCCCTTGTACCGTTTGACGTCTGCACGGTATCTTTTGCTTCGGGGGGCGGCAGTGGTACTATGTATAGCGTAACTGTCGAGAAGGGCTTGTACACCCTTCCTCAAAACGGGTTTACCCCTCCCAAGGATAAGCAGTTCAAGGCTTGGAGCGTTGGCGGAAATCACCTTTCTCCGGGAAGCAGTATTACTCTTACCGGAAACGTAACGCTGACCGCTGTTTGGGAAGACGCTGTTTCGGTTCATACCTGTAAATTGGAGGCGGTAGAAAAGGTTGCACCCACCTGCACCGTGGAGGGCAAGGATTCATACTACCGTTGCAAGGACTGCGGAAAGCTCTATACTGATGCCGAGGGAAAGAATGAGATCAAAGATCTTTCTTCCTGGGGCAAGCTTGAATTGGTTGATCACGCAGATAAGAATACTGACGGCAAGTGCGATGCCTGCGGCTTTGCTATGACGGCATCGACCACCCCCGCCGAAACCGAACCGCAAACAGAGACCGTGGAGGCGACCGATGAAGCCTCCGTAGAGGAGACGGAGAAGTCGACGGATGCACCTACCGAGGCTACCGGTGAGCCGAGCGAAGACGACTCGCCCTCGGACAGTGAAGGCAGCTTGCTTTGGGTCTTTATCGCAATACCGATCGGCTTTGTCGGCGGTGTATTGGCAACAATTCTGATTTTGAGAAGAAAAACGAAAAAATAAAGCAATACGGTTGAAATAATCAAGCCCCGACAATCATCTGTGTCGGGGCTGTGTTTTTTGTGTTTTGACTTTTTGTTGTGCAAAAAAGACGATATTTTGATTGAAAAAACAAAACGGTTATGATATAATGAATTCGCAGATCGTTTTATTGTTTTTAGGTGGTATTTTTTATGAAGTCATATTTGAAGTTGACAAGGGAAGACCGGTCTTGCGGTTACGTGAGAGAAGCGTTGCGAAGTGATATTTTGTACGGTTATTGCAAGACTTGCGACATAGCAATATCGGTTTCGCGAAAGGACAGGACCGTTGCAAGGATCAGCGATGACAGCGCGGAAAGAATGCTTGCCGACGGTATGATCACAAAAGAACTGTACGACAGGTACATACAGACCTTGACCAACGACCTATATCATATAGACAGCTTTGACGGCTATTCTTCGGAGACGTTTTACGGTCATATTGCAAGCATTCGCGCGGGGGTGCTTGGAAGATCACTGGATGAATACAAATTAAAGCTTGCAAAGAGCGACTATTCTTTTACACCCGACGGAATCGATCAAAGTGAAAAAAAGAACAGTATTATAAATAAAAGCCGTGCGATCATCTTTGTTTTAAACGAGGCTGTGATGCTCGGTATGATGCTTGGCGATATAAGACTTGCATCACAAAAAGAAATATGGGTGCTCTGCGATCATTCTCTTGTCGGACTTCTTCCCGAAAACGTAAAAGTATTGACAAAGGATAAGGGCGGGATATTGTATGATGAAGCCTTGCAGTCACATATAGACACCGGTGACGTTGGAATGATAACCTACGGCGAGCTTGGACTTACATACTGTCGAGGACTTTTGGTAGATGCTATAGTACACGCTGTCCCTGTTGGTTATTATGCTCAGGCGGTGACCGGGCTTTGGAGCGGCGAGGGCTGTATCGTCTACGTGCCGAAGGGCTTTGACGTAACGAAATACGTGCCGCTGACACAAAAAACACGGTTGAACTACAGTATATTGTACAGTCTTTGGCTTGAATACGGCGATATGATCTATGAAAAGGACGTAGACAGTCTGTACAGACAGTACCCTTCATATTTTGTGAACGTATACAGCGGAAGGAAAAGTGAGCTTCCGCTTGATATAAAGGCAGACTCTATTTCTGATTTTGACAGACAGCTTGACGAAGGACTGCGCGACTATTTGAGCAGCTTTGAGAATGCCGAATACAAGTCGGCATACTTTGACGAAAAGCTGGAGATGCGGGACATCTGCTACGATCCGACGCAGAAGCAGAACGGTATTTTGGTTCAGGCGGTCAAGGTAAAAAAAGCAGAAAAAGCACGTGTCATAAGCTGTGAAAAGGGAAAGACTCCGAGACATACCTTTGAAAAAATTAACGACACGGGAACAGGGATAGTATCGAACTTTCTGTTCTTCATGACGCCTAAACTCGGCATACTTTACAACGATCTGCGAAAGGACCGTTTGTTTGAACAAGCTGATGCGGCATCGGGACACCTTGACTATATGCTGAGCGACGGCAAGGAGACCTTTCCTCTTTTTTCGAAGGCTTGCATTGCAATGAAGAATGACGGACGGTTTTTGTTCTTCAATCACCGTTTGGGAGGCGGACGTGTTACCGTTTCGGGAATAGATTTTGTTTGGAAGGCTTGTGACGTCAACTCCGACGATTCTGCGATAAGGGTATATGCTCCTTCCTATGCCTCAAAGGACAGAGATGCCGACAGAAACACCTACAGAATAGCTGTTGGCGAGGGCAGGATAAATATTGTAATTTTGCGCGACAAGGTAACCTGCATAAGAAACGGAGACGTGCTTCTTCCGAGTGTGGGAATAGTGTTGTCGCTTGAGCAAAATGCGGCTTTGCCTTTGCTCGAAAAATGCGCCCCCCTCGGGGAAGGATACTACGACGTGTCGGGGCTTACACTTGACGTCAGTCTCGATCCTCCGGAGGGAATTACTCCCGATGAATGGAATAAGGTCATCTGGGCATACGGCGGCGGACTTACCTTGATAAGGAATGGCGACGGGCTGTGTGACGGAGACAATATGAACAGATGGTTCGACGAAGAGGGTTGGACAAATCCTCTTTCGAGACAGACACAGGAATCTAATCTTCACAGCCTTGTAAAGCATCCGAGGACGGCGATCGGCTGTACGGGTGACGGAAGTCTTGTGATACTGGTATTTTCGGGCAGAACGTGGCGATCTACGGGTGCTGACTATTCGGAGATGATCACGGTTGCAAGGCGGCTTTTTCCAAATATCAAGTATCTTATGAACTGTGACGGAGGCGGCTCGGCTATGCTCGGAATGGTGCACGAGGGCAATTTTCTTGAACTAAGCTTTCCGTCTACATCGTCGGGAAGCTGTGCGGGACAGGTCAGACCGATCAACACGGTCTTTTATATCCCGATCGAATAAAAAAAGGCACACGTTTTTCGTGAACGTGTGCCTTATGTTTATTCAAAAAGTCTTACTTGAAAAGTATCATGAAATATGGTATTATATAATAAACAAAGATCACAAAATATTTTTATATCAGACTTGTGTTTTTGAACAAAAACGGTGTGTTCTTTATGATACAACAGAGTCGGAGCGTTCCAACCTATTTACAGGAGAAAAAAACAAATGTTAAAGGCAGTAATTTTTGATATAGACGGTACCCTTTGGCAAACCGGAGCATCTTACATATACTCGTACAATAAGCTGTGTGACCTTTACGGGATCACAAACAGAAAAACGGACGAAGAGGTATTAATGGGCCTTGGGATCAGGCTGGAGCTTCTTTTAGAGTATCTGGTTCCCGATACGGAAAAAACAAACGAGCTTGCGTTTTTGGCTGTGAATTATTCGGTGGAGTATTTAAAGGCTCACGAGAATGAGTGCTGCTTTGATGGGGTATGCAACCTTCTTGCCCGTGTGTCGGAGGAATATTCGGTATATCTTGTTTCAAACTGTCCGAGGCTATATGCCGATACATTTATGCAGATATCGGGGACGGCAGACTATATAAAGGGAATATACACCATCGAAGACGGCGAAAAGACCGATAACATCAACAAAATTGCAAAAGAAACAGAGGGGAAATTGCTTTACGTCGGTGACAGCACAGAGGACTATGATGCATTGACCGACAGGTATACGCAATACTTCTGCTATGCAAAATACGGCTATAACACGTGTGACAGATACGATTATTCGATCGACCTTCCCTCGGAGCTGTCGGACGTTCTTCGACGTATAGAAATAAAGGAGCGTCAGTCGGGCGGTGCGCCCTATCGCGTGTTTTCAAAGGGGGATAATCAGATAACCCTGATACGAAAGGGGAATGATCTCTCCTATTTCGGCTTTGTAAAATGCATCGATGACCGATTTAATGACGTGGTCAGAGAATTAAGGGAAGTATGTGACACCAAGCTGATAGGGCCTATTGATTTCAACACGTTCTATTCATACCGTTTTGCCCTCGATCACTATGATCTCAGGCTCTATCCCGACCTTGTAGGAGAAAGAGAATTACCATTCTTTCTGCAAAACGGATTTCTGTTTCATCAGGAATACGTTTCGATTTTGGCGGAAGCGGATCTTGATGCCTGCAAGCGGTTTGACAGAATAGCCTTGCCTTCCGAATATTCGGTAAAGGAGCTTCACGGCGACGAGGTCTATTCATATCTTGACGACGTATATGACGTTGCGGTATCGGCATTTGAGCAGGCATATCTGTACGAGCCGATCGACCGAAAGGATTTTATCGATATTTACGTAAAAGCATTAAAACAGATCATACCCGATATGCTGATCATTTATCATCTTGATAAGCCGATCGGATTTTGCTTCTGCTATGAGGATCCGGAAAAGCGTTTTTACGTCTGCAAGACCGTCGCGATCAAGAGTGATGAAAGAAACAGCAGGGTTTTGTCGGTGCTGATAAAGGGAACTTTTGATATGATGAAGCAGAGGGGACACAAGGATATTCTTCACCATTTCAAAATGAGAAAAGCCACAAAACCGTTCAATCTGTACAGTAAAAATATTTTGTGTACAAAAAGATATACGCTTCTGGAGTATGAAAGTGATAAATAACAAACAATGCGTGCGCTGTATAAACGATAAAACCGTGCGTCGGATCAGGTTTAATTCCGAGGGGCTTTGCTCTCATTGCACCTGTTACGATAAATACAAAAGCGTTTTAAAGGACAGAGAGCACTTGAAAGAATTGTTCCATAAGAAAATATCGGGTGACGGCGATTATGCTTACGATGCGGCGGTGGGCTTTTCGGGCGGCAAGGACTCGACTTACGTTTTGTACAAGCTTGTCAAGGAATACAAGCTGAAGGTGAAGGCATACACGCTCGACAACGGCTTTATGTCACGTGAGGCGAGGGAAAAGATAAACCGTATCGTAAGTGAGCTTGGTGTCGAGCACGAGTACGTTGTTTATGACAACACTCTGTTGAAAGAGGCATACAAGCGCATAGTATCGAAGTATTTGTCCCCCTGTATCGCCTGCTCTTTTTTGGGGTATGCCGCGATGATAAACTATGCTTCGCGCGTTAACGCAAGGGTAGGCATTCACGGCAGATCCACGTACCAGATGTTCAGGGGACTGTCTGACAGCAGTACTGACATTTTTCGTTATCTGTTGGATGCGGGACTGTGTGAGGATCAGCCTGATCTTGACAAGCTCTACGGAAAAATAATCGAGCAGCTGGACAGGCATATTGATAAAAAATTGGCAAACGATATAAAAAACACTCTGCTTGCCGATGCGAAAAAGAACGGCTACAGAGATTTTTTGGCATACTTTTTGTACCATCCCTACGATCACAGAGAGATAGTATCATTTTTGGAAAAAAATACGTCGTGGAAGGCGGAAAAAGAAAGCGAGCATTTCGACTGCCTGATACACCACGGAGCGTTGTATCTGAAGGATACTGTGGCAAGAAGATCGCATCTGATGCCCGAGTATTCGGTGATGATAAACGAGGGGATCATTACAAAAGAGGAGGCTCTTTTGAAAATGAACGAAAAGGTAGATCCCGAGACAGCTAAAAGAGAGCTGAAGGCTCTGTGCGAATATGCCGATATAAACTATAATTGGATGATGCTGAAAGCAAAGATTTATTCAAAAAGATGGTGGTAATTTGTTATTATTCAGGCGATACGTCATTCCGGGGATAATTGCATCTATTTTATATTCATTTTTTTGGTGGCTGTTTGTGCCTTCCGATGGAATGATTTTACCGGGCTTTGCATTAGTTGTTTTACAGTCATATCTTATACGTGTTACCGACGATATTTCCGATTACGAGAAAGACGAAAGAGTCGGCAAGACAATGTTTTCAAAAAAAACTTTATTGATATTGACCCTGTGTCTGTTATGTGCTGTTATATGCTGTGCTGTCCTATGGAAGGTCTATATAATGCTTTTGCCCATTCCAGTAATTATGTTGGGCTTATGTTTGAAGGGCATTTGGCTTAATATTGCCAAGGTAGCGTATATGCCAATAATAATCATTTCGCTTTTTAATTCTGTTTTTATATTCAGCAAATACGTCTTTATTCCGATATGCATTCTGATCATATTTGACGTGTGCCTGATAAAGGTAAAGGGTGATAAAAGATGATTTTGATCAACAAGGCTCGGGATGTATCCGAGATAGGCGGAAAAGCCTATAATCTTTTAAGCTTGAATATGCCCGATACACCGCCCCTGTGGGTGATTCCAAAGGGGTTTTTTGACGAGTGCAAAGAGGATAGCGCTTTGTATGTGCAGCTTGAGACCGATCTTGAGGCAAAGCTGAAAAATGATACTCTTTATGCCGTGAGAAGCTCGGCTGTCGACGAGGACTCCGAATATGCAAGCTTTGCGGGTGTGCATCGGTCGTTTTTGAATGTGCCGAAAAAAGACGTAAGGGAACATATTTTTAAGGTGTACGAAAGTGCGTTTTCGGAAAACGCTATGTCCTATAGGAGGACAAATGGGCTTAAGACCGAAAATATCGGTATAGCTGTGATCATCCAGGAAATGGTGGAGGCGGATATATCGGGGGTCGCTTTTTCGATCAATCCCGTTACAAACAATCCCGACGAGGTCATCGTGTCGGTTACCGAGGGTCTGGGGGAGCATCTTGTTGACGGCTCTGTTTCGGGCACGACTTATACCGTTAACGGAGAAAACGTAAAGCACAGCGGAAAAGAGCTTTTGACGGATAAGCAGCTTCAGGGAGTTTTGAAAATGCTTAGAATGGCAGAGGAAAAGCTGGGGGCTTTTTCCGACGTTGAGTTTTCTTTAAAAGGGGATAAGGTCTATTTTTTGCAGGCGAGACCAATCGTTGCATACAAGGGGATCGATCCCAAGAAGAGAACGCTTTTGATCGATAACTCAAATATTATAGAGTCATATTACGGGGTAACATCGCCCTTGACGTTTACCTTTGCCAAAGACGTATACAGAGACGTATATACGGCGACGGTCAAGGCCGGAAAGGTAAGGAGGAAGCTCATTGAGGAGCTTAAGCCCTCTTTGTCCGAGATGCTGTATCGGCATGAGGGAAGGATATATTATAATATGAACAGCTGGTACCACGTGAACTCCATCTTTTCATCCAAAAAAACAACCTCCCGAATGGAGGGGATGATGGGGGTAAAAAGCAGTGCCGATGGAGAAAAAAGGCTGAGATTGAACCTTTTTGATAAGGTAAGACTCGGTATTGCTTTGGTCAGCAGGCTGGTAAGGCTTGAGAGCCTTTCGAGACGCTTTGACGAGCGTTTCGAGGAGATAATATCGCCGTATTACGGAAAAGAAATACATGGGACAAACGATGAACTCAAATCTCTTTTTTGCAAGATCGAAAGTGATATCGTTCCCGAATTTGTGATACCGATCGTCAACGACTGTGCGGTCATGATCTATTTCGGCAAGCTTAGAGATAAGGCGAAAAAGCTCGGAATATCCGAAAAGGAGCTGAACGGCTATATATCGAACCGCGGAGACGTAATGAGCGTCGGTAGTGCGACCGACCTTGTCGGGATAATAAAAGACATAAAAAAAGACGGTAAGCTGCTTTATGATTTTACAGATCTTTCTCCCGACGAGCTTTTGAAAAAGTACGGAAGCAACAACGCAATATCTGAAAAGATAGGTGACTACGTTCGCGAATACGGCGCGAGGGTGGGGGATGAGCTGAAGCTTGAAACCGTAACCATGATCGAGGATAAGACTATGGTCTACGGTATTATCAAGCAGAATTTGTCTACGTCATTTGAACAACCGAGTTATGCCGAGGTGCCGATTCCGAAAAAAATCAGAAGATCGGTCGAAAAAACAAAGAAATATATCAAGATCCGAGAGCGATTGCGTATTAAACGTACAAAGATCTATTCGGTGGTGCGCAATATCTTTTTGGCATACGGAAAGAATTATTGCGATATGGGTAAGCTTGACTGTGTCGATGACGTTTTTTTCCTTACAAAGGAAGAGGTTTTCAGCGGTGAGGGCGATCTTCGATCATTGGTTAGAAAAAGAAGAAAACAGGATGAAGAAAATGCCAAAAAGCCTACATTTGACAGAGTTGTTTTTTACGGAGACAGAGTGCTTGCCGTACGCTCCTCCGAGGGCGACGGAGAGCTTTGCGGCATTCCGACGGGAGCGGGAAAAGTAAGAGCCCCCGTGCGCGTGATGCATTCGCCGACAGATACACTCCTTCAGGGAGAGATCATACTGACAGAACGCACGGATCCCGGATGGATAAGCCTGTTTCCCAGAGCCGCGGGACTGATAGTAGAGCACGGCAGTATGCTTTCTCACAGCTTTGTCGTTGCAAGGGAAATGAATCTTCCCGCCGTAGTGGGAATAGAAGGTGTCGTATCGAAGATACCGAACGGAGCTATAGTAACTTTAGACGGAGTAAGGGGAGTATTGACTGTTGAACAAGCTGAAGAGGTACGTTAAAGAAACGCCGCATATCCGTTACAGCAACTGTCACGAGGATTCGGATTTTGCGTTACAAAACATAAAGGGTAAACCCGAAAAAATATTGACTATAGCATCGGGACTTGACAATTCATTGGCTTTTTTGTTGCTCGAGCCGAGATCTGTTCTGGCTATAGACAGCAAAGAGGCGCAAATATACTTGTGCAACTTAAAAAAATGCGGAATAGAGCATCTCGAATACGAGGACTTTTTGTCGCTTCTCGGCATCGGCAAGGACAACGGCGGACAGATATACAGCCGTCTCAGACCATATTTGGATAAAGAGACCGTCGAATATTTTGACAGCCATTTGTTTTTGATCTCCGAGATCGGCATTGTAAACTGCGGAAAATTTGAATATTATTTTCAGTTCTTCAAAAAGCATATTCTTTCAAAGACCCATTCAAAAAAGACGGTGGAAGCATTTATGACTGCAGAAAGTTTGGAGGATCAAAACGAGATCTACCGCAAAAAATACAATAATCTAAGACTTCGTCTTTTGTTCCGTATTTTCTTTTCGAAGACAGTTATGAAAAAGCTGGGCAGAGACAAGGAGTGCTTTGCCTACGCAAAGGGCGGACTGTCGGCAGGCTTGAAGGATAAGTTTGACAGATGCATAGAGTGCAATCTGAATAGAGATAATCCGTATTTGCAGTATATAATACAGGGGAAAATGGCTTCGTTGCCGACATATCTCGTCAAGGAAAACTACCTGAAGATCAAGAAAAATATTCATTCTTTGGAGGTCAGAAGGGCAGATTTTGCTGAGGTGATGAGGGAGAATGAGTCGTACGATCTTATGTATCTGTCCGATATATTCGAGTATATGTCGGAGGAGGAGACTTCTTTTCTGTCGGAGGATATTTACCGCAATTTGAATAAGGGCGGTCAGGTACTTTTATACAATATGATGATCGAAAGACATCTCTGCGGCAAGCTCAGGGAAACCGAGTTGGATCAGGATAAGAACAGAACCTTTTATTATCGCCATTGCTATCATTACATAAAGGAGTAAAAAAATTGTCAATCATTGATGAGTTTATAAAAGTATGTAACGAAAAAAAAGAAAAGGATGCTTTTATATACAAAGGACACGGTATCTCTTACAAGAGGCTTTTATCCGATATGTACAAAACGATAGGTATGATGAAAGCCTACGGGATGAAGTCGGGGGAAAAGGCTTTGGTGTTTTTGTTGCCGTCCTACGAAATGTATCTATTGTTTTTTGCGGGATTGTTTTACGGAATAAACTTGATCGTTACAGACTCCTACAGAAGCCCACGGGGGCTTCGCAGGCTTTTAAAGAATGAGGAGATAAAGTATGTTTTTTGTGACAGATCGACTGCTTTTCTGAAGCCTGTGATAGGTCTCCGTCAAAAATGGATAAGGGTAAAAAAATACGAAAAATATGCATCGGAAGCATACGACGTCAAGCCGGATCTTGATTCTACGGTGCTTACCACGTATACCTCGGGCACGACAGGAAGCCCAAAGCCGATCAGACGGAGTCTGAACGATTTGAAAAAGCAGGTTGAAGTGGTGGTAGACAATGTGACGGTAAACACAGATGACATAGCTTTTTCAAGATTGCCCATATATACGCTTTTTATCGTATTCAAGGGGCTGACCTGTGTTGTGGGCGGTAAGATGAACAGTCGGGAATTAAAGGAGCATAAGGTCACGGCGGTATTGGCGCCTATAGCCGAGCTGCTTGAATCGGAAGAGGAGTATCTTTTTGTCAAAAAGGTTCTGATCGGCGGAGCTACCGTTTACCCTAAGGAAATACACAGACTTCGACATCTTTTTCCAAAAGCTATGATCGAATACGTATACGGCTCAAGCGAGTGTGTGCTTATTTCAAAGACGGATATTGAATATTTTGAAAAGAATTATGCCTTCGATAAGAAAATATCGGGGGTAGATGTATCTGTTGAAGATGCCGATGAAAACGGAGTGGGGCGGATACGCGTGGAGGGCGACGTCGTATTGAGCGATACCGGAATTGAGATCAGCAACGATATAGGGTATCTTGACGAAAAAGGTCTTCACATTGTCGGTCGACGCAATTATTCGGCTGTCGGACGGTATAATTATTTGATCGACAGAGAGATATTGATGCGCCATCCCGAAATAAAAAGAGGCTTTTCTCTGATTTATAACGGAGTTTGTTATTTCTGCCATGAAGGCAAAAAGGGTATACCCGACGAGGGGGATATAAGCTTTGTTAATTTTTCAAAGTTGCCTATGGATTATAAGCACAGAACCAAGCTGAATTACGGCAAGGCTTTGGAAATAATCAAGAAGAAATACAAAGTATGACCACCAAAAAAGAACGCATAGGGAGCATTATCCCTGTGCGTTCTTTGATTTTTGTTGTTTTAAGTATTATTATTTGTTATTTTTCCAATACTGCTTTGAATGCATCTTTTGTTCTTAAAAAGGCGTCAGGCTGATAGGGGTCGGGCAGACCTATGTCAGTGAGTGTTTCAAAGAAGGAGACTCCGACGGGTGTTTCAAGACAAAGCTCCGTGAATCTCTTTTGAGCTTCGCTGTAGCCATCCTCTGAAGCAACTGTAAAGAAGGTCATTGCGACAAGCTCGCTTGTTGCATAATTCAAGTAGTAAACGGAGCTTTCGATAGTAACTTGCTGGGTATAAGCATACAGTCCCTCGGCAGTGCTGATGGCTTCAATGTTTTCGTAGCCTTCAAAAAACTCTATCCATATATCTTCCAAAGCTTTTGTAGAATCGATCTTACCATGAGTAAATATCTTTTCCTCGTATTCATCGACCAAAGTGCATGTTATGATGGTTTCAAGGCCCGATCTCAGGCGACGAAGCAAGAATACGTCATAAACGTCTTGGTCAATCTTTCCGTTAAGATTGTACAGGAAAAGCCATTCGTTGCCCTGGGAGTGAGTTTCGCCCGTCTCGTATGGGAGCTTGGCATCGGAGAAATGGTAGTAAGCCGTGTAATGGCCGAGCTCGTGGACGAGGGTCAAAAGGTCCTGCATATCGTTGCCTAAAAATACAAACGGCTGGTCATAGTAATATGAATAACCGGTAAATGCAGCGGTATGAGCCCCCGATTTTTCGCTGTATAATAAACCGTTTCTGTTAAAAAGATAGTTCATATAGATCTGCATCTTTTCGGGGTAGCTGTTTATGTAGCGGACGAGGTATTCGTTTTCGGGCAGGCAGGTATCATTTCTCAATGAAGAGAGAAGGGTTCTTTGTTCAGTATTGAGAAGCGCTCTTTTTTCGTCATAGAGTGAATCGATCTCAATATAGAATGGCAATATTTGTTCTTTTACGATCTTACGGAAGTTGTCGCGCTGTTCTTTTGTGTTTTGGCGCTGATATATTTCGTTTGCGGCATAATCGTAATAGTTATCGTAGCCGTAATGCGAGGCAAGCTTTTGCGAAGCATCGATGTATTCCAGATATATTTCTTCAAGGGCAATTGTCCATTCTTCCGATAATTCGGGGGCTCCAAGCTCAAGATATTGGCGTATCAATTCGTTTTGTTTTTCTTGAAGGTCGATCACTTCCTCGTTGCTGAGCATAAGGGTTTTGATCTCTGCTTCTGTCCAATCGGCAAAAACTTCATTTTTGGAAGCCAATTCGGAGTTATACAGCTTTTTCAGCACATATAAATATTCTTCGTATGCGTCCATATATATTTCTTCGGAATAAACATAAGCGTCGTATGCGTCATCGTCATCGAGGTCGCTGTAGTAGTTGATCTGACTGACATAATATTGATGGCCTATGTAATCAAACTTGTCTTCCGCTTTGTTGTTTGCCGATACGATGCTTGAGTCTTCTTTGTTGTCGATGTGGTCTTCAAGTGTCTTCAATATGGCATAAAACTCATCAGGATCGCTGTCGGTGAGTGTGTATTCAAAGTTTATAGGGGCTGCTTCTTTTGGAGGCAGAGTCTCCTGTAGCGTTTCGGTTTCTTTCGGCCACGGAAAATCGTTTTTATCAGATTGACACGATAAAAGTGTCAGGGTAGAAAGAATAATGCATAGGACAATATTAAGCGAAAGAGCCTTGTGTAACGTTTTGTTTGATAACATTGTAAAAGCCTCCTGTTTTTTTCTGCATTTTCAGTATATCACACTCGAAATATTAAGTAAATATCTTGGTAAAAAAATAAGATCATGTTTTTGCAGTTATTTATTTACTTTTTGCAAATAATCTGATATAATCAAATAGTTAACAGCTATTTTTAAGAAAATGAGACAGAGGTATTGTTATGAACTACGATGTTATTATTATAGGTGCCGGCCCCGGCGGTATATTTGCCGCTTATGAGCTGATGCAGAAAAAGATGGGGTTGAAGGTGGCTGTTTTTGAGGCGGGACACGCTCTGAATAAGCGTCACTGTCCTATCGACGGCGAGAAGATCAAGTCTTGTATCGGATGCAAAAGCTGTTCCATTATGAGCGGCTTTGGCGGTGCGGGGGCTTTTTCGGACGGTAAATACAATATTACCAACAATTTCGGCGGAACATTATATGAATATATCGGTAAGAAGAAAGCCTTGGAGCTGATGAACTATGTAGACAAAATTAATATGCGTCACGGCGGAGAGGGCTGTAAGCTGTATACAACGGCGGGCACTCGCTTCAAGACCATGTGTATTCAAAATGATCTGCACCTGCTTGATGCATCGGTAAGACATCTGGGAACGGATATTAACTATATAGTATTGGAAAACTTGTACAGTTACCTAAAGGACAAGGTGGATTTCTACTTTGATACTCCCGTTGAAACGGTATCTGTCATTGACGGTGGATATTCCGTAAAATGCCAAAATGACGTCTACACCTGTAATAAATGCATAGTGTCGGTCGGCAGAAGCGGAAGCAAGTGGATGGAGAAAGTCTGTAAGGAGCTTAACATCCCGACAGAATCAAGCCGAGTTGACATAGGTGTTAGAGTTGAGCTTCCCGCCGCAGTATTCGCCCACCTGACCGACGAGCTTTACGAAAGTAAGATCGTTTACCGTACCGAAATGTACGGAGACAAGGTGCGTACCTTCTGTATGAATCCCAAAGGCGCTGTCGTTAACGAAAATACAAACGGTATTATAACGGTCAACGGTCACAGCTACGAGGATCCCGAAAAGCAGACGGATAATACGAATTTTGCACTGCTTGTTCAAAGCATTTTTCCGAGCCGTTTAAGGATTCAAACGATTACGGCGAATCGATCGCAAGGCTCAGCAATATGCTTGGCGGCGGAGTCATAGTCCAAAGGTTCGGCGACTTGATCCGCGGCCGCAGATCTACTCCAAGCCGCATTGAGGAGGCATTTATTACTCCGACCTTAAATGCAACTCCGGGTGATCTCAGCCTCGTTTTGCCCAAGAGAATTCTTGACGGCATTATAGAGATGATCTATGCACTTGACAAGGTTGCTCCCGGAACGGCAAACGAAGATACTCTGTTGTACGGTGTTGAGGTCAAGTTCTACAATATGGAGGTTCAGGTCGACAAGAACCTTGAGACCTGTTACCCCGGACTTTACATTATCGGTGACGGAAGCGGCATAACTCACTCCCTGTCACACGCATCGGCAAGCGGTGTTTACGTCGCAAGAAAGATTGCAGAATAATAATTATGATCCCCCGTAAGAAGACGCTGAAAACGGGGGATCTTTGTTTTGAAAAGAACAAAAATCAGCCATCATGGGTGTTGAAATGGTTTGAGTATTGTGATATACTAAACCGTGTAAGTACAAAAAACAGGAGATCGATTATGAAATTAGCGACAACGACGGGCGATTATTCCGCTTATACCGGCGATCAGGCGGTTGCCCTCAGGCATATACGGGACGCTGGCTTCAAGTATGCCGATTACAATTTCGGCACAGACCGCTCATTACGTAACGGAGTCTATTCTGACGGTTACGAAAAATATTATGAGGATATAGCGAAGACGGCAGAGGATATAGGAATCAAGCTCGTTCAGGCTCACGCGCCGATGAGCAAGCCTTTTCTGGATGACAAAATGCTGATCGACGATACTTTGCGCTGTGTCGATGCTTGCGGTGTGTGGGGAATTCCGAATCTTGTTGTACATTCGGGATATGTCAAGGGTCTGACCAAGGATGAAACCTTTGCGTTAAATAAACAATTTTTTACCCCTTTGCTTGAAAGAGCGGAGAAATGCGGGGTGAATATTCTTGTCGAAAATTTCAACAGGATGAAGCCCGACGGTCCTTACTGGATCGATAATGCCCCCGATCTTTTAGATATGGTAGAATATATTGACCACCCGAACTTTCACGCAGCCTGGGACGTCGGACACGCAAATATGCAGGATATGCCGCAGGACGAGGCACTTCGATTGCTCGGAGGACACGTCAAGGCTTTGCATATTCAGGATAATATGGGAGAGCGCGACAGCCACCTTGCCCCATTCCTCGGAACGTTGAACCTTGACTCGGTTATGTGCGGACTTGCCGATATTGGCTATGACAGTTATTTTACATTTGAGGTGGGGAAGTTTTTTACCTTTGCCGATGAGAGAAGGGAATATGCAAAAAGTACGCTGCTTGCCGACCCGCCGATAGAATTGCGCGATGCTTTTGAAAGATATCTGTATTTGCTCGGCAAGTGCGTTCTTGAGAAATACGGCTGCTTTGAGGAGTAATCGGTAGAGTATTATATAGAAGGGAGATGTTACTTGTGTTTGGGAATACCAAAAAATTATGCGACAGCTTTATAGATATGGGTGTGCCGGGGTTTGATCTTTCGGTATATCAAGACGGCAAGGAGGTATTGCGTTATATGGGCGGTTATTCCGACCCGGAAAACGGGATACCGATATGCGGAAGTGAGATATATAACGTATATTCTTGCTCGAAGCTCATAACTGTCACAGCGGCAATGCAGCTGTGGGAAAAGGGATTATTTAAGCTCGAGGACGAGCTATTCAAGTATATGCCCGAATATAAAGAAATGACGGTTAAAACCGAAAACGGCATTAAAAAGGCTGAAAATCCCATTCTTATCCGCCATTTGTTTATGATGACCGCAGGCTTTTCGTATGATCTTAATTCGCCCGAGTTGCAGAAATTGAAGAAAGAGAGTGACGGACGTTGTCCCACCCGCGAGGTCGCGCGTTATCTTGCAAACGAGCCCCTTTGTTCAGAGCCCGGAACGCAATACCGTTACAGTCTTGGACACGATATTTTGGCGGCACTGGTCGAGGTGCTGACGGGTCAGCGGTTTGAGGCTTATGTGAAAGAGAATATTTTTGACCCGATGTGTATGACCGATTCCGATTTTCTTTTGCCTATGGAGGACTATTGTAAGGTTGCTCCGCTGTATGGCTTTGAAACCGGAAAGGCAGTTTTAAGGTCGAAAAATATTCCCGTTTACAGACTGGGCACCGAGCACGCAAGCGGCGGTGCGGGCTGTGCATCCACGGTTAATGACTTTATAAGATTTGCAGAGGGCTTAAGAACTTACAAATTATTGAAAAAAGAAACGCTCGAAGTTGTTTTGAACACCCGTCTTAGCGAGCAGGAGGCAAAAACGTATCCTCTCGGCAATTACTGTTACGGACTCGGAATGAGAGTTCATAAGCCGGGCACGGAATTGGCAGACTTCGGCTGGGGGGGCGCCGCCGGAGCGATGATGTCTATAGATATTCCGCACAGGATCAGCCTCTTTTATGCACAGCATTTGGGCTCAGCGCCAAACCAGTCTCTCCGCGTTTATATCTATAATGCGGTTCTCAAAGATCTTGGATACGATGTAGAGGTTAAAGCGATAGCCAACAAAGAGGCAAATAAGCTTACATATTGACCGAATGAAAAATTGCGGTGGCGGGCAAAGTCTTATGTGTGTAAACTATTGATTTCCGATTGTTTTTTGTAACAAGAGTTAAAACAAAAAAAGCTGTCTCGAATATACTGAAATCGAGACAGTTTTTTGTTTTATTCGGTTACTTTGTCGAGGTAGTCATAAACCTCTTTGATGTAGTGGAGCTTCAGGTCAAGCACCTCAAGCGGAGCTCGGCGCTCACCGGGGATCTCAAGATTGAAGAGACCATTATAGCCGATCTCCTTCAATGCCTTCATAACGTCGATGAAATCGACATTTCCTCTTGAGAACGGCATCATGTGCTGGTCGGTCTCGCCCTCGTTATTTGCAATGTGCAGAGCCTTCAGCTTTTTGCCCGCCTTGAAGATAAACTCGCGTTGGTTTTTGTCGGTCAGATTCAGATGTCCCGTATCAAGGCATATACCGAAGCGGTCACTTCCGATACGATCGATTATATACAAAAGATCGTCGGCGTTTCTGTCCACAATCTCACTTTGGGTAGGTGTATGAGGACGCAGATTTTCCAGACAGACTGTAATATCTTTATCCTTAATATACTCAGCCAGAACACGCAGAGCTTCAATGTTCCTCTCGGTCTTTCGTGTCTTGTCGAGGGTGGAGTCGATCATATTGTCGCAATGGAGCACCATATTTTTGATGCCGATAGCCTCATAAAGATCGATCCACCTGTAAAGCGCTTCGATGGCTTTTTCGTCGGAGCAGATCTTGACCCTCAGGTACAGATGGCCTTGAGGCATCTCGAAATTATTTTCTTTAAGAAATGCCGAAAATGTCTTTCCCGTTTCGACTGCGTCCTCGCCTCTGTTCAAAAGCATAAGACCGTGCTCGTCGGATAATTCCGAGCAGTATATTCCGTTTTCGATAAATCTTTTTACAGCATCCTCGGGTGTCAGCTCTACATAGTAGCTCGACCAAACACTGAGCTTCATATATATCTCCTTTTGAGCGATTACTTTGTGAATCTGTAGTTGCTTACTACCTTTATTTCTTCGCCCTCGTTGCCCGAAGTGAGTGCATAGACGTTAAGAGTATACGTCTTGCCCTCTGCAAAGTCTATCTTGCCGAGAGGAAGGTCTGCTAAGTCATATTTAGGGGCGTGATAATATCTTGTACGTTTCGATAAATCACACATAGAGATAATATCTTTTGTGTTGTGGAGCGTCTTGCCGTCGGTGATCTCGGCTCTTACGGCAATGATCTGTCTGTTGGACTTGATGACTCCTGCAAGAGTACCCTCGGACACGAGCTTATCTGCGCTGAAGTCCTCGATATATGTTTCTTCCTGCTCGTTTTCGCCTGCGACAAGCTCGGGAATAGTTACGGGGAGTGAGCCCTCCTTATAGAGCTTGGAGAACTTATCGGTAATTACCTGCATGGACGACATACAGGTGCCGACGATGAAACGCACGGGAGCGCCGCCCGCCTGGTCAAGTGAGGTGACGTAGCTTTTTTCAAGGTCGATGATTCTGTTTCCGTTTTCGTCGGTGGTGTATTCAACGTGGGGATAATCAATTACCATACGGATGTGGCTGCCTCTGCTGCTTACGTGAGATACAGCGTCACCGGGCTGGAGGAAGGTATATGCCTTCGCCATTACCTGTTCGCCGTTTTTCTGGCACATAGCAAGGGATTCGTTTTCGCAGCAGTCACTGTAATCGTATTCGCCTACGGGTACAACACCGTAATTGTGCGTGGGGATCGTTGTAAAGCAGAACTGTAACTTCTGAACTCGGTCGCCATTGTTTATGACATTGTTCCAAGCGAGAAGAACGGCACCGATACAGTCGTTTCCGGGATAGGTAAATGCGTTTTTGATCGCAGATTCGAGGATCTCCCCGCCGATAGCCTCGATATCAGCGGCGGATTTGATGCTGTCGAGCTGTTCTCTTGTTCCGCTGAAGGGAATGTATGCACCCTTTCTTTTTTCGTTGTAGGTCTCTTTGGTGCACATATTTGCATTTATGTAAGGAGGTCCAAAGTAGGTCTTGCCCTTCTGAAAAACGCTGAGCATTCTGGTACAGCCGTTGTTGCCGGGGTTGTATACTACGATGTCTTCTTCGGGGGACCATTTAAGGGTCGCCATAGACTTCATATAGTCGACTACTTTTTGACGCATAGGGTTAAGTTTCATTTTTGTTATCTCCTTCTTTAGGTGATTTTTTGAGTATACATACTATAGTCGATTATACAAAGGGTTACTTGTAAAGTCAAGTGAAAATATGGAACGGATGGACAAAACGAAACAAAAATAGGAGGAGAGAGTTTGCGATCGGGAATGCGTGCGGATCAATTATTTTTGCAAATATATTTACTTTTTCGATGATATTTGATATAATTATGCAAGAAATATCGGACCGGATTAGAAAAGGGTGTGTTTTTTATGAAATCTAAGAGTAAAATTGTGCTGTTGATATGCGTATCATTAGTTTTGATTGCTTGCTTTTGTTTTTTTTCCTCTAAAGTTTCAAGACCTTCGGAGACGGGGAATGAGACTACCGGAACGGGAGTAGAGGGCACAGAAAACGAAACGGCGGCAGTGACACTTGCTGAGACTGCTCCGGAAACGGAGCCGGAGACAGAAACCGAGGAAGCAACGGAGGAGACTCAGGCAAAAACGGAGCCGGAGACCGAGCCGGAAACAGAACCGGAAACTGTATTTATTCCAATAGAAACACAGCCGCTTAAGCCGGGAGAGGTACAGGTTACCGGAATAACACTTACCATTTACGACTTGTCGCTTAATGTAGGAGAGACCCGTATGCCCATTGTGACGATGACACCCAATAACGCGACAGACAAGGGCGAGATCTGGGTGAGCTCCGATACAAATATTGCGACCGTCGACAGATACGGCAACATCTACGGTGTAGCGGCAGGCGAATGTACCGTAACCGTTACTTCGACCTCGAACAGCGCTGTTTACGCAGAGGTTAAGGTTAAGGTAAAAGCAGAGGTGACCGAGCTCACTTATATTGACGGAATACTGATTGCAAACAAGACGTATGCACTTCCGAAGACGTATGCTCCCGGATGGAATACAGAAGGGGCAGCCCAGCTCAATGTAATGTTTGCTGCGGCTCAGACTGAGGGGATCTACCTTAAGATGCAGTCGGGTTACAGAAGCTATACCGACCAGTACATAATCTACAACGATTACGTTGCGAGAGACGGTCAGGCGGCGGCAGACAGATATTCGGCAAGACCGGGACACTCCGAGCATCAAACGGGACTTGCTTTCGACCTTACAACAACGTACTACAACGGTCTGTGGGAGGGCTTTGCCGATACTCCCGAGGGCAAGTGGGTGGCGGAAAACTGTCATAAATACGGCTTTATTATCAGATATCCCAAGGAAAAAGAGCATATTACCGGCTATATGTACGAGCCCTGGCACGTGCGTTATATCGGTGTCGAAAAGGCAACGGCGGTTTATGAAAGCGGACTTTGTCTTGAAGAATATTTGAACATTACGTCATCTTATTCGTAATTTTTTTGAAAACTATTGAAAATAATAAAATAGTGTGGTACAATATCACATCATTACACTTTAAGGAGGTCTTTTGACCATGAAAAAATTAACAGCATTGCTTCTTGTTGTTTTCGTATGCTTGACGCTCGTCGCTTGCGGCTCCAAGAAGGATGATACGACCACTCCCGATGCGAGCAACAAGGTTAAGGAATATGTTAACGAGAATGGCGAAGCATTTTTGGAAGGCTTTGAGCAGGGATTTGAATCTTCCGGCTTGACATGCACATCCTCCATCAAGGCAGAGGGTAACGGTATCGTTATCACTGTTTGCATCAACGAGCTTGTAGATGTAACAGACGATGTAAAGGCTCAGTTGCAGAGCACCTATGATGCAGATACTTCCGCATACGAATCCGTTCTTGCTCAGTTGCAGGGTGAATTACCCGAGCTCGAGACAATGACTTACAGAATCTGCGAAAAAGACGGCGATATTCTCGCTACTATCAAGGTAGGCAAGTAAGTTATTGCTTTTCAGAAAAAATATTATCGTTTTTTCTCCCCCTCGCCCTTTAAAGGCGGGGGGATTTTTTGTGACGTTTTATTGCATCTCGGTATATTGTTTTTGTGGATACAATATTATTGATATGTTTGTTTGTTATTCACAAAAAGTTGATATTATTGTTGTTTATGTATAAAAAAAACAGAAAAAATGTATAAAATCAACAAAAATAATTGTACAAAACCTTGACATAAGCCTGATGTGGGTGTATACTAAAAATGTTTTTAAAAAATTTTATTAACGGAGGATTTCATCATGAAATTTACAAAGTATTTATGTTTGATTCTTTCGGTTGTTATGTGTCTCGGCATTCTTGCCGGATGCGGTTCAAGCAGTGATTCTGATAACAGTTACACTGCTGAAAACACCGAGTTCGTTATCGGCGTGTCCGGTCCTCTTACCGGAAGTGCAGCTATGTACGGCACTGCAGTTAAGAACTCTGCAGAGCTTGCAATCGAAGAAATCAACGCAGCAGGCGGTCTTAACGGTGTTAAGTTCAAGCTCGAAGCTTACGACGACGTAAACGACGCTACAAAGATCGCAACAAACTATTCTTCCATGTTGGAAGGCGGTATGCAGGTTTCTCTCGGTACCGTAACCACAACTCCCGGTCTTGAGTTCAAGAACCTCGCTAAGGAAGACAATGTGTTCTATCTTACACCTTCCGCTTCCGGTGACAAGATCCCCGGTGACGGCATTGGCTACCAGATGTGCTTCGCAGACGGTAACCAGGGTAAGGTTGCTGCACAGTACGTAAACGAAAACTACGGCGGCAAGACCATCGGTATCTTCTACAAGTCCGATGATGCTTACTCCAAGGGCATTTTCGATCAGTTCAAGGCTAACCTCGATTCTTCCATCAAGGTCGTTGAGGCATCCTTCACAGATGCAAACGCAACAGACTTCGGTTCTCAGATCGACACATTGAAGGAATGTACCTTCATCTTTATGCCTATCTACTACACACCCGCTTCCTTGTTCATGACACAGGCTAAGGATATCATTGCGGCAAACGGTGTTTACTACGGTTGTGACGGCTTCGACGGCATTGACAACATCCCCGGTTTTGACATCAACTCCATTCCCCAGGAAGTTACAATGCTTTCTCACTTCAACTCCAAGGCTACAGAAGGTATGGCTAAGGAATTCATCGACAAGTACGTTAAAAAATTTGGTGCAGAGACTCTTAATCAGTTCGGTGCTTCCGCATACGACTGCGTATATGCAATTTACAATGCAATGAAGGAATACGTTGATGCAGGCAACACGATCGACGTTACAATCAGCGCATCTGACCTTTGCGATATCCTCAGCGAAAAGTTTGCAGACGGCTACAAGGTTGAAAAGGCTGTAACCGGCGAAAACATCACTTGGGAATCCAACGGTTATGTAAACAAGGGAGCTATCAAATACGTAATCAAAGCAGCAAAGTAATTTAAACTGTTTGATAAGTTCTAAATTAATTGTTCGATTCACTGCGTATGTCGGCTTAAGGTCGGCATATGCAGTTTTCGATTATTAAGAAATCACCTTTGCACTTTGCAAAGAAAAGGTGTGAATAGATTATATGGAATTTATGTTAATGAATATCAGCAATTTGCTCGACTGCAGCGTAATGTCGGGCGGAGGAGCTTCATTTGGGGACAAGCTTGCCGATATAGGCAGGGAATTGATCACCATTATAATTAACGGTCTCAGCGTAGGCGGTATATACGCCATGATCGCTTTGGGCTATACTATGGTCTACGGTATCGCCAAGATGCTTAACTTTGCACACGGCGATATAATCATGGTCGGTGCTTATGCGATATACGTTGTTATGTTGATAAGCAATCCGATCGTTGCAATACTTTGCTCGATCGTTGTATGCATATTGATGGGTGTATTGATCGAAAAGGTTGCATATAAGCCTCTCAGAGGGGCGTCTCCCTTGGCGGTGTTGATCACGGCTATCGGTGTAAGCTATCTTTTGCAGAGCTTGGCTCAGATCATTTTCGGCTCCGACCCTAAATTCGTAGTCGTCTATGATTTCGGTGCGATCAACATTCTCGGTGTTCGTATTCAGGTGTTTACTTTGGTAACACTTGCCGTTACGGTCGTTGTGATGGTTGCCTTGACGTTGTTTGTCAAGATGACAAGGATAGGCCGTGCTATGATCGCCGTATCGGAGGATAAGGGTGCTGCTCAGCTTATGGGTATCAACGTAAATAATATTATCACCGTTACGTTTGCGATCGGATCGTCCTTGGCGGCAGTGGCAGGTCTCTTCTACTTACTTAAAGCACCGACTGTATCAAATACATTGGGAGCTATGCCGGGTATCAAGGCATTTACAGCCGCAGTTATCGGCGGTATCGGCTCTATTCCCGGTGCTATGCTCGGCGGTCTTCTCTTAGGATTTGTCGAGTGCATTGCTGCAAAGATCACGGTTATTGCCCCATATACCGATGCTATTGAATTTTCAATACTCATCATCATTTTGTTGGTCCGTCCCACCGGCTTTCTCGGTAAGAAAAGGAGGGAAAAGGTATGATAGAACAGATCAAAAAGATTCGTTGGAGCCACTATATAGCGTATATCGTTATTGGCTTATTACTTCTTTTCTTCGCATTTTTCGGACCTACGGACAGATCGACCCAGTTTATGCTTGAAAAAATCGCAATAAGCATTATTCTTGCGGTTTCTCTCAGTCTTGTTGTCGGCTTTTTGGGAGAGCTTTCTCTCGGACATGCGGGCTTTATGTGTGTCGGTGCGTATTTAGGCGGTAAGGCTTCGGTTATTTTACAGTCATCTCTCGGAAAAGATTCGGTTTGGAACCTTATCCTTTCACTTTTGGTCGGCGGCTTGGTTGCGGCAATATGCGGTGTGATCATCGGCATTCCCGCACTTCGTTTGCGCGGAGACTATCTTGCGATAGTAACTCTGGCATTCGGCGAGATCGTAAGATCCGTTTTCCTGAACTCCTCGGACAGCTCGTTTGGAGGAACACTCGGTCTTTCGACTCCCCGTTATGACAGAAACTCTTTGTATATCTATGCATTTGTAATTGTGCTCATTACTTTGTTTATCGTGCAAAACTTTATACGTAGTAAGCACGGAAGAGCTGTTACGGCTATCAGAGATAATGAGATCGCGGCTCGCTCGACCGGTATCAATATTACTAAATACAAGCTTGTAGCTTTTACGATATCTGCATTTTTTGCGGGAATTGCAGGCGTTCTTCACAGCTTCAGCAACTATACCGTACAGAGTGCGACCTTCGGCTATAACTATTCTATCGAAATTCTCGTAATGGTAGTTTTAGGAGGTATGGGTAATATCAACGGTGCCATTATTTCGGCTACTTTGATAACCTACCTTGACACAAAGCTTTCCACGATTCTTACGGGCGACCGTGCGATATTGCAGAATTTGATCTATGCTTTGGTGCTCATACTGATAGTTATATACAATAACGCTCCCGCTCTTAAGTCGTTCAGGGAGAGATACAACTTCAAGGTTCTTTTCAATAAGATGTTCTCGAAGAAGGATCCTTCACACAGAGCAGACGACGCGGCAAAGTGGGACGTTGTTCCCACAAAGATCGAGATGAACGAGATCCTTTCGGTAGATATGAAGCCGCAGAATCTCGGCAGTGACAAGCCCCAAAAAGGAGGAGATAAGTAATGAATGATTACATTCTTGAGACAAAAGATCTTGGAATCTCCTTCGGCGGTCTGAAGGCTGCGCAAAACGTAAACATCAAGATCAAAAAGAACCAGATCTACGGTCTTATCGGTCCTAACGGTGCAGGTAAGACAACAATATTTAATCTGCTTACAGGTGTATACAAGCCCACGACGGGTACGTTTTTCCTTGACGGAGAGGAAATCTGCGGTCTTTCGCAGGAGAAGATCAACCACAAGGGAATTGCACGTACCTTCCAGAATATTCGTTTGTTCAACAATATGACGGTTGTAAGAAACGTAATGGTAGGCTTGCACAATGATCCTGCTTTTAAGTGCACTGTATGGGAGAGCTTTTTACGCCTTCCCCGTCACTTTAAATCAGAAAAGGCGATGAGAGAGCGCGCAAAGGAGCTTCTCAAGATATTTGATCTTGATGACGAGCGTAACAATTATGCCTGCAATCTTCCTTACGGTAAGCAGCGTAAGCTTGAAATTGCGAGAGCACTCGCGACAAACCCCAAGCTTTTGCTGTTGGATGAGCCTGCAGCGGGAATGAACCCCCACGAAACAGAAGACCTCGAAAAAACTGTACGTTTCATCCGTGACGAATTCGATCTTACCGTATTGCTTATTGAGCATGATATGAAGTTTGTCGCCGGGTTATGCGACGAGTTAACTGTATTGAATTTTGGCACGGTATTGGCAGAGGGTGATACCCGCACAGCGTTGCAGGATCCCGAGGTTATACGTGCTTATATCGGAGGTTAATTATGGCATTGTTGGAAGTAAAAAACCTCGAAGTTTATTACGGTGTTATATGTGCTTTGAAGGGAATCAGTTTTGAGGTAAACAGAGGCGAGATCGTGACGCTGATCGGTGCGAACGGTGCGGGAAAGACAACTACCATGCAAAGTGTAGTAGGTCTTATTCCCAAGAGGGGCGGTCAGGTTTTGTACAATGGTAAAGAGATCACCCATACACCCTGTCACAAGATCGTGCGACTCGGTATGACCCAGGTTCCCGAGGGAAGAAGAATATTTCAGGAATTGACAGTCTACGAAAACCTGTTGATGGGTGCATATTCCGTCAAGGATTCGTCGGGCTTCAAAAATGACATCGAGGCGGTATATACAAGATTTCCCCGTCTTGCCGAAAGACGAAACCAGATCGCGGGTACTCTTTCGGGCGGTGAGCAGCAGATGCTTGCAATGGGCAGAGCTCTTATGAGCCACCCCGATCTGCTTATGCTTGACGAGCCTTCCATGGGTCTTTCTCCCTTATTGGTCGATCAGGTGTTTGAGATCATAAAGGACATAAACCGAGACGGTACGACCATTCTTCTGGTTGAACAGAATGCAGGAAAATCTTTGGCAATTTCGGACAGAGCCTACGTGCTTGAAAACGGCAGGATCGTTTTGAGCGGTACAGGTAAGGAACTTTCCGAAAGTGAAATGGTCAGAAAGGCATATCTTGGCGGTTGATAAACTGCTTTGTATACAAAAAAGACATCCCTAATTTAAGGATGTCTTTTTTGTTGATTTATAAATGCATAATTTATTATCTGTATTCCGAAAAGTACTTTCCGATGAGCATACTTGCGATTATCCAGGTTACTGCAAGAATGAGATTAGACAAAATCCCAAGGATGCCTTCATCGATCGTTGTGGCGAGAGCAATCAAATCGAAGACAGCAAATACAATAAACCAAGCCTTTGCTGCACCAACTTTTTCGGGAACGAATTGTGGGTTTCCGATGCTTAGGTAGAGGGTTTTCAGAAACGTGCAAATATATCTCCTGCCGAATGCATTTATTACTGCCCAACCTGCGCCTATTAGGAGCATAACCAGGCCGAATATTCTTATAAACGTTGTGATTTCGTAAATATTATAATCATAAGGGAACTCATATTGAAACTCTTTTATAAATGCATTTATGAAATCACTGTTTGAAGCTGAAAAAATTGCAATTAATCCGGTAACGACCAATATTCCGGCTAACACGTAGTTTACTATATACGACGCAAATGCAGTGCCGCTTATTTTTTGGAAATCCATCCACGAATGTTTACCCGAGCGCCCCTTTGAATACGCGATCCACAAAAAGATGCAGAGTATGATCCTGAGGATCGGAAGTGAGCTGCTAAGCAGGGCTAAAAAACAGCTTGCGCTGAGCAAGATACAGAGCACTAAAAAAAGCGAATCCTTCAGCATAGCGCCTGCCTTGAAATATGAGGGTGAAGGTTGGGGCTGATAAAAAGGCTGAAAATCTTGATATGGCTGTTGCTGATAGCCTTGATACGGCTGTTGTTGATAGCTTTGTTGCTGACCATAGGGCTGTTGCTGGCCGTAAGGCTGTTGCTGATAGCCTTGATACGGCTGTTGTTGATAGCTTTGGTGCTGATCGTAGGGCTGTTGCTGGCCGTAAGGCTGTTGCTGATAGCCTTGATACGGCTGCTGTTGATAGCTTTGTTGCTGATCGTAGGGTTGTTGCTGGCCGTAAGGCTGTTGCTGATAGCCTTGATACGGCTGCTGTTGATAGCTCTGGTGCTGACCGTAAGGCTGTTGCTGAGTAAAGTTTTGTGCGGGTGCTTGAAGCTCGGTTCCGCATTGTGGGCAGATGTTAAAATCGCCGTTCTTTTCGTAACCGCAATAGCTGCATTTCATGGTAAAGTGCCTCCATCATAAGGAATTACGCAGTCATTATACAAAAAAATAACCAATAATGTGACATTAATAAAATGTTTTTTAGAATATATATACAGAATCACCTTGATTTGTAGTGTTGAATGTGTTATAATTTGTACGGAAGAGCAAGTTTTTGGCTATGCAGAGGGCTTGTTCTGAAAAATCTTTACTAAAGAAAGGATCTAAGAAACATGGGAAAATTCGTATTAAAGGAAACTGCTACAGGATTTAAATTTACATTGAAGGCTACAAACGGTCAGGCCATTCTTGAGTCTGAGGTTTACACCACGAAGGCTGCTGCTCTTAACGGAATCGAATCTGTTAAAGTTAACTGCGCAGGCGGTGTTGAAGACCAGACAGTAGAGAATTATGCAGAGGTAAAGCATCCGAAATTCGAGCTTTATGAGGACAAGGCAGGCGAATACCGCTTCCGTCTTAAGGCAAAGAACGGCGAGATCATCGGTACTTCCGAGGGCTACAAGGCTAAGGCGAGCGCAGAAAACGGTATCGAATCCGTAAAGGAAAATGCTCCCGAGGCAGAGGTCGAAGAATAAATAATCGAGTAAGGAGAGTAATTCTCCTTACTTTTTGTTTACAAATCTTTTTTTTAGTGATATATTTATGACAATAAGTAAAATGAAAATGCATTTTTTGAAGAGAAGGAGTATTTATTATGGAAAGCGCATTGGATTTGCTTTGCAAGTTGGCGAAGATCCCGGCCCCCTCGCATCACGAAGAAAAAAGGGCAGAGTTTTGTAAAAAGTGGTTGACCGATGCGGGGAAAACGGGTGTATATATAGACGGTGCACTCAACGTGGTATGCCCGTTTGGTAATATAGACGGAGAGCTTGTTGTAATAATGGCACACAGCGACGTAGTGTTTCCCGATACCGAGGAGCTGCCACTAAGAATCGAGGGCAACAGAGTGTACTGTCCCGGAGTGGGTGACGATACCGCAAACGCGGTCGGAGTTTTAAAGACTGCAGAATATATTGTAAATAATAAGCTTACTCCAAAATCCGGCGGTGTGCTTCTCGTGATCAACTCCTGCGAGGAGGGGCTCGGCAACCTTAAGGGATGTCGTGAGATATTCAAAAAATTCGGAGACAGAGTCAAGGAATTTATAACCCTTGACGGAAGTATAAAGACAATTCACGGCACAACGGTGGGTTCACGCAGATTCAAGGTTGAGGTAACCACCGAGGGCGGACATTCCTATCAGGATTTCGGCAATAAAAATTCGATCGCTTGTCTTGCATCGCTGATACATAACTTTTATAAAATCGAGGTTCCGAAAATCGGCAGAACGACGTACAACGTCGGACTGATCAGCGGCGGCACGTCCGTTAATACGATAGCGCAGAACGCGGAGGCGCTTATTGAATTCCGCTCGGATTCGAGAGAGGCACTCGACATTATGCAGGCTGAATTTGACCGCGTTATTGCCAATGCGGAGGGAGATATTAAGGTCACTCTCATCGGTGACAGACCGTGTGCCGGTGACATCGACAAGGTTAAGCAGACAGCACTCGAGGATAGGATTCTGGCGGCGGTCAAAAAGCATTTCGGTCACGATGCGACAAGAACACCCGGTTCGACCGATTGCAATATTCCCGCATCTATGGGTATTCCCTCGGTCTCCGTGGGAGTGATCAGATGCGGAGGAGCGCATACAAGGGGCGAATATGTCGAGATCGATACAATAGAGCCCGGTATGGAGCTTGCAAAAGAAATTATTTGCTACTATTTTGAATAATTACCGTATATTAAAGGGGCATCCTCTTATCAAAGAGGGTGTCCCTGTTTTGGTATATGAAAACAGCCGAATATCTTTCCTGATTGGTAGCGATAGATGCGCACCAATGAGACCTCTATCCGATGAGGGAGGTGGCTCGGCAGAGTAGGAATTATATTATTTATCTTTACTTTGCTGCCGACACACGAGGGAGAGATCGTGTCGGTGACTGTATATAGAAATTATGTTTGTACAATCTTTAAATGTTTTTCGGACAGTCGGGGATGCCTAATCCCGAAAATGAAATACCACCCGCTATTGAAGTGGTTTTTTTCTCGGGAATAATATTAAAAAAGTGGTTGACAGTTGTAAACCTATGTGTTATACTGAATGTGGTCTACAGAAGTAGTCCGAGGCGGAGGTTGATACAATGGATAATGTACAGATCGGGGTCATTGAAGCAAGATTTGCCGATATAATCTGGAAGAACGAGCCTGTCAGCTCGACACAGCTTGTAAAGGAATGCGAAAAAACGCTTGGATGGAAAAAGTCCACCACGTTTACGGTTTTGAAGCGGCTGTGCGAAAAGGGCTTGTTTATAAATAATAACGGAAGCGTTTCGTCGCTTGTTTCACGAGATGATTTTTATGCTGTGCAGAGCAATCGTTTTGTCGAGGAATCGTTCAGCGGTTCGCTCCCCGGCTTTTTAGCGGCATTTACCGCGAACAAAAAGCTGAACGACGAGGATATCGAATATTTGAAAAAGCTTATAAAGGAGCACGGTGAATGATCATGCAGGTTTTATTTTTAGAAATATTTAATCTAAGCTTGGTCGCAAGTCTGTTTGTTTTTGCTGTGGTGCTTTTGCGGTTTGCCTTGAAAAAAGCACCGAGGACATTGACCTGCTTTTTGTGGGCATTGGTCGGTATAAGGCTTGTTTTGCCGTTCAGTATTGAAAGTATGTTCAGTATGGTACCGAGCAGCCGACCCATTCCGCAGAATATTACGGTATCACCGACTCCGAGTATCGATAGCGGAATAGGCTTTATCGACGAGCCGGTAAACGAGTATCTGACAAATGCTGTGGCTTCGGCCGATAAAGCGGACTCGAATCCCATTGCTATGGCTGTCGACTATGCGGCGGTAATATGGGTAGTCGGTATGATATTAATGATCTGCTATCTCCTTTGGAGCTATATCAAAGTCAGCCGAAGCGTAAGAGAGGCGGTACGCGAGGACGGCAGAGTTTATATATGCGATGCCGTAAAAACTCCGTTTATCTTAGGCGTGTTTTCTCCGAAAATATATCTGCCGTCAAGCCTTGACGGACAGTCGAAAAAATACGTATTAGCTCACGAAAATGCACATTTAAGACGGTTCGATCACGTGTGGAAGCCGTTAGGATTTATGTTGCTCACCCTGCATTGGTTCAATCCCTTGATGTGGTTAGCATACGTTTTACTGTGCCGCGACATAGAGTTTGCGTGTGACGAAAGAGTGATAAAGGAGCTTGGAGAAGGTGTAAAGAAGGACTATTCGGAGGCGCTGATAGACTGCTCCGTTCAGCGCAGAATGATAACCGTGTGTCCGCTTGCGTTTGGGGAGGTAAGTGTGAAAAAGAGAATAGTATCGGTCCTTAATTATAAAAAGCCCGTGTTTTGGGTGATAGTGGTTGCGGTTATTGCAAGTGTGATTATTGGTATAATGTTTATGACAAACCGTCCCGATTCGGGAGATACCCCGATTGACACAGAAAACGGAGAGCAGACCTCTCCCGAGACCGAAGATGTTATATATCCCGAGACGAGTCGCGAAACAGAACCCGAGACTGCTCCCGAGACGGAAAAGCAGACCGAAAAACAAACTGAACAAGATACAACCAAAGCACCGATTTCAACAACAGAACCTGATGAAGAGCCTATTTTTGGTCCCAGATTTCCCGATATCGGCACAGAGCTTGACAGAGATAAATACAGCTATAGAACAAGCTACGGTCCCGTAGTCGACAGGGGAACACAGCCAACAGAAATTACGGTTATATATAACGATAATGACTTCGATAAATTTTTTGACAAATACAATGCAAAATATCCCGATTGCTTTACAGAGTCGAAAAAAACATTTCTAAAGACCAATACACGTTCTCACGACCAGGGAAAGTATTGGTTTTCCGCCGATACCGTCGTTATTGCGATAGCCATCGAGTCCAATACCCCTTGGAAATCTATGTTTCCGCATCCGCCTTCTTTGAAATCCGTGCGCGTCGGATGGCGGACGGGCATTGAGATCGATTTTGAAAATTTCAGGATAGATACGGGCAGTACATCCGTAATATTCGAATTTATTTCTTTGCAAAAAAGCGATTATCCCAACAACCCCGCTAACAGCCTTTTTGACAGAATCAAGGTTAACACCTTCCTTCCCGAGGGCGGTACAGCACAGATTGAAACAATTACAGGTCTTAAATATGAAACAGCTTTTATCACAAGATTTACGGGCGAGGGCAGAGTCGGACAGTATTTTTCGGGAGTAATTGACAGCGTCGAAGGTTTGATGCGGACTTTTGATCAGTACGATGCGAATTTTGACGTTACGTCCGAGTATTATCCGCGAAGCTACAGAGACGTTGTTTCAAAATATGACGAAGAGTTTTTCAAGGATAACGTGCTTATAAAGGTTTACGGAGTAAGACCCGATAAAGGAGTTTACGGCATAAAGCGAATTGAAATCCTCAATGATATTATGCGTATCGTCAAAGACAGCAGCGGTGTAATAGAATACGGTGGAATTGACCCTGAAGGGTATTCAAGCGAGTATTATATTTTTATTGAAATGCAAAAAACGCAGTATTTGAAATACGGTATCGATTCTATTGATACCGGTACAGAATAACAAAAAGCAGTTATATGCGGTCAAAAACCGAATATAACTGCTTTTTTATTTTATCTGTTAAGAAGAAAATAGGTGAGATCCATTATCTCTTTTGTGCCGAGGGTGTTTATGATGTGGAGTTCGCCTTTCTGTGTTTGGTCATTGAGCATACCGATCTCATCAAGTCGGCGGCGAGTTTCTCTTGCCGTGCCGCTTCCTCCGTCGAAAATAACCGCCTTGTAATCAAATGCTTTTGCTACCGCTTCTTTGATGTGCGGATAGTGGGTACAGCCCAGCACTACCGAGTCTACCTTCAGGTATCTGAAGGGAGCAAATATTTCTTTTAGGTGTGCATCAAGCTCAGGGCCTTCGACGATTCCCCTTTCAATCAGCTTTACAAGGTTGGGGCAGGGGAGGGCAATAATATTGGCGGCATCATCGTACCGACGGGCAAGCTCGTCGAACTTATCCTGTGACAGAGTCAGGGGCGTTGCCATAACGATGACCGTGGGATGTATCTTATAAAGAACAGCCGGCTTTACCGCAGGCTCAATGCCGATTATCGGAATATCGGGGTATTCTTTTCGTAAGTCGTCTGCCGCAACGCTTGTAGCGGTATTGCAGGCAATTACAATTGCTTTCGCACCCTTTTCGAGAAGTATCTCCGCATTTTTCTTTGTCAAAGCCTTGATCTCGTCGGCACTTTTCGTTCCGTAGGGCGCATTGATCGAGTCGCCGTAGTATATAAAATTCTCGTTCGGCATAAGAGCGAGCAGCTCTTTAAGCACGCTTATTCCGCCTACTCCCGAGTCAAAAACCGCAATCGGATCTGTTTTATTCATAATAGTTACCTCCAAGAGATAAAAAATCCTATACTGTATTGTATCACATATTATTGTATCCGTCAATTATATTATAATCAAAAAAATCGGCAGAAGATCTCTTCTGCCGATTTTGATATGCGTTTTTTGCCGATTACATTTTTTTCATTTTCATTTTACGTGCAAACAGTGTAAGAACAAGGAGAGCAACGTAAAGTGCGCCGATGGTTATGAACATTCCCGTCCACCCCCAGCTGGATTCGATTACGTAACCGAAGAGTGCAGACTGAAGTGCCGCGCCCATATATACTGCCCAGTCGAGTATACCGACGACTGTCGAAGAAAGGGTACGTCCGCCCATATCGCCCGCGATTGCCCAGACAACGCCGGTAACCATACACGATACGCCCACAACGAACAGCATGATCGATGCCAAAAGCTGATCCTTGATAAAGGGGAACGAGATCATTCCGAAGAACGTAATGATCGAAGCGATTATAAGCATAGGCTCTCTCTTACCTTTGAATACCTTGTCGGTAAGGAAGGGGAACAAGAACATTGCGCACGCGTGTCCGATCGGAAGGAGAATGGTGCTCATGATACTTTGGTTTACGGTAAGTCCCATTTCTTCGCTGAAGTATTTGGGGATCCAGGTGAGAAGGCCGTAACGTCCGATGCCCGCAATTGCGGAAATGAGACAGAATACGATTATCTTAGGCTGACCGAACAAAAGCTTGTAGGGGTAGAAATAATTTTTGGTTTTGATTCTCTGTGCAAGCTCGTCTTCCTGTGCATCAAGCGCACTGTCTTCCTCCTTGAATGCGGGAAGACCTACGTCTTCGGGAGACGTCTTGAAGAAGAAAATGAATGCGATGAGGATCAATACCATCGGGATCATCGGGAATCTGAATGCCGCTCTCCAGCCCCAGTCGGGAGTAAGGATAAGACACCAGTTGATGGTGAGGTAGGTAACTACCTGTGCAAGTCCGGTAAAGGCTGTTGCGAGACCGGAAGCAAAGCCTCTTTGCTTCTTGGGCCACCACTTGTTAAGAACTCCGAGACCGTTTGCCCAAACGGTCGACTGGCAGAAGCCGTTTAGACCCCAGAGGATCGCAATTACCGTGATGTTTGTCTGGAAAGAAATAATTACGTTGATCGCGGCGGAAGAGACGATACCGAATATCATAAATTTCTTGTAGCCGAAATATGCACCGAGACGTCCGCTTATAAGCTGACCGAATGCATAGCACCAGAAAAGCGCGGAGGTAACAAGACCCATAGCCGCAGCGCCCGAACCGAATTCCTTTTCCATAGAGTCAAGAACGAGGTTGATGTTCTGTCTGCCGTTGTAGAAGAAAAGGTAGGTAAGGCCAAAGCTCAAAAGCATGAGCCAAGCGTGCTTTTTGAACTTTTTGTACTGCTCGGGTGTGTAGCCGAACAGTGATTCTTTTTGATTGTCCATAATCAGTTTTTACCTTTCATAAAAAAATCTGCGATTTGTAATAAAAAAATGTTTGATGTAATAAAAACCTTTAATTATTATAAACGAAAAATGTCGAAAGGTAAAGAGTTTTTTATAAAAAAACATAGTTTTTGTGAAGTTTATAACATTTCATTATTATATGTATAGATATAACAAAAAAATAAGCATTTTTGTACAAAAAAATATCACCCGTTTTTCGGGTGATATCGGTTGGATAGTGTTTCAGTTCATTCTGATATCGTTGAGGAGCATCGGTGTAAACCTCGGAACATTACATCTGTCCGCAAAAAGCTGACACTTGCACAAAAACATATAGTAGACATTCTTGTTGCAATAGCGCAGAGTTTCGAAGTTACCCTGACCCTTTGCGATAATGACATCGGCGGAGTCGATGATGCCTTTTGCCTCGTCGGATATTTTGTCGAGGCAGGTGCCGGCAACGTCGGAGCCGTTTGAAATGACCTTCGCCACTTTGTCAAGACCTATTTGCAAAGCATCCTCGGTCGTGGCATCGTTTAGTACAGGCGCACCTCTGACGATTATTGTTATATCAAGCGACGGGTATTCCTTCTGTATTTCCGAAATAAGCAGCTTGTCGAGGGCAATCTCTCCGCAGTTATCTGTGATAAAAACAGCTTTCTTTGCGTTTTTGAGGTCATTTGTTAAGTTTTTAAACTCGTTTTCGTCAAGCTTAACGTCGGACGGTTTATCAAGCATTTCGCGTAATTTATTTTCATCAACGCTGTCCATAGCACCGAAATCGATGTAGTTACCGAGCATTGAGTACCTGATCGCAAGCAGAAGAGGATCGCTTGACTCGTCGAGCTTGTTTTTCAGATCTTTTCCTACATTGTCCATAAGAGCATTGTAGTATTTTTTCAGCTCGGTATAGTCCTCTTGCTTGCCGAACATATTATTTTGTAATTTTGTTACCTCGGCAACGATCTCGGGTGCGCTTACCGAATGATCGGCATCGGCTATGATCTGCAAAATTTTTTGAAAATACATAACCTTTGTGCTCTCGTCGGGCTCTACGGGAAGCTTATTCAAGTATTTGTTAAGCAGACATTTTATACATTCCGAGTTAAGTCGGATAACGTCATTTCTGTTTTCGGTCATTTTTTATATCTCCGTTTTGCGGGCTGTTTTTTTACATCAAGCCTAAGCCTTTTGCAACGATGGTGATAAAGTCCTGTACGTTTGTTACCATTGTCGTGGCAGAGAGGCTGCCTCTGTCGAGCAGCTTGTTTACAACAAATTCGTCAATATCGATCGTGTAGAGATATACGGGGCGGACGGTGCCGTCCTCCATCACTCTGAACGAGGGGGTCATATTTCCCGTCGCGATCGTGTGGAGCATCGTTGCAAGGCAGATGACGGTAGTGCATTTTCTTACCATATTGCGCATTTTTGTCTGTCCCTCGTATGCATCGCCGATCACCTCGGGAAGGGGACCGTCATCACGGATGGAGCCTGTAAGCACAAACGGAACGTTGTGCTTGACACAGCCGTACATAATGCCGTCTTTTATGTTATAGTCCTCGACAAATTTATGTATCGAGCCGCTTCTTCTCACTCTGTTTATAACGTCAAGGTGGTTGTAATGTCCGTTCGGAACGGATTGCTGTGTGTAGATATCCTGACCGAGGGCAGTGTGGAGCATACCTCCCTCAAGGTCGTGGGTAGCGAGGGCGTTACCCGCCATTACGCCGTGAACGTAGCCGTTTTCGACAAGTGCCTGCATTGCTCTTCTTGCATCGTAGTCAAATGAAAATGCGGGACCCATAACCCAAACGATGTTTCCGTGTTCTTTTTCGTGCTTGAGGAGCTCAAAAAGGTTGTCGTAGTCTCTTGCATACGAGGTCTCTCTGCTTCTGCCCTGGCGGAAAACAAATTTATCCTCGTTTGTGTTTGAGTTTTCTGCGCAAAAGCCGTCTGTGTGGACGAAGATACCCTCCTCACCCTTTTCGGTTCTGCCGAGGATAACACGGTCACCCTTTTTGATGTTACGGTTTTCTACAACGAAAAGCTCGTTGTTTTCACCGATAACAACGCTCGAGTCCATACGGCTGTCTTTTGCGAGCAGCCATTTTCCGTCGATTTTGAAGTATTCCGGGTACATCGACGTGCTGTGGAAGTATTCGGGCGCGACACCGTCCGCCTCGGCAACCTCAAACTTAACGTCGGGAGCATTTTTTAATTCGGGCACTTCAAAATCGGGATGTCTGTATATCGGTAACTGAAAACTCATATCTTTTTATAACCTCGCTTAAATAAAAATAGAACTAAATTTTCGCTTTTCAAATTGTAACATTTTGCCGAAGGAATGTCAAGGGTAAAACGAAAGGGCTGAGTCAATAACTCAGCCCTTTTTGGCTTTTTAGAAATAACCGATAAGATTAAAAATCATCGCGAATACGCCGAGAACCATGAGACCGCCCATAACACCGGCAACTATTCTGATGGCCATCTTGTCCTTTTCTGCCTTGGTCATCTTTTTTTTCTTGGGAGTGTTTGCCATTATCTTCACCTCAATTTATATAAGTATATTCTTAACGAAATGATCCCGGGGTCGAGTATGATTATAAC
Organism: Clostridia bacterium; assembly: GCA_017441005.1. Classification (GTDB taxonomy): domain Bacteria; phylum Bacillota; class Clostridia; order Oscillospirales; family CAG-272; genus RGIG1995. The sequence goes on from JAFSAM010000021.1 coordinate 47,093, forward strand.
ATATTATTTATAAATATACAAGACCTATTTTTATTTTTATTCAAGATTCGAACCCGTGGCGGGGACTTTAATCTTTTTACAGCCCTTGGCGCCCGGATATTTTTCTTCAAAATTGCTGAGTGCATTTACAATTTTTTGCTTTGCCTTCAGCTTGAAGAGGGCAGTGCCCTGGGAGGAACGGGTGGTTTTCTCGGTTATAAGCTTTGTGTTTATCAAAATCGCTTTTCCGTTGTCGGAGATCATAAGCAGGTCGAATGGCTGTTCTTCATAGAAGACACCGACAATCCCTGATGCTTCCGAGTATGCGCCCGTGAGCTTTTTACGGAAGGATTTTGTTTCGTAAGCTTTTACGGGAATCTTAACGCCTTTGCCGTTTTCGAATATAAAGACAAACTTGTGTTCTTCCTTGTATTCGTTAAGCACCTTCATAAATACGACCTTTTCGTCCTCGGCAAAACCGAGTTTTGCGGGGATATATTCACCGAGAGACGATGCCTTGTCACAGTCAAAGTCCTTGACCTTCGCTCTGTACATCTGCGCTTTATCCGAGAAGAATACAAGCTCGTCTGTATTGGTCGCCGTTTCCTCTACTCTGATCTCGTCGCCCTCCTTGAGCTTTTGTTCATCGTTTCCGCGGAGGGATACGAGGGTGATCTTCTTGAAGAAGCCGTCTCTTGTGAGTATGAGCTTGACGTTGTAGTTTTCGACGTATTCTTCTTCCTTATATTCGGATACGTCATAGTCGTAGACAAGCTGTGTCTTTCGCGGCTGACCGAATTTTTCCTTGATCTCCTTGAGCTGTTTTGCGATAACCCCTTTGATCTTTGAGTCGCTTTCGATGGTTTCCTTTAATTCCGCGATCTCCTTTTGGAGAGACTCGATCTCTTTGACTCTGTTGATGATGTATTCAAGGTTGAGGTTACGGAGCTTGATGTCCGCAATGTAGTTTGCCTGGATCTCATCGATATCGAAGCCTGCCATAAGGTTGGGTATTACGTCTTTTTCGTTTTTGGTCTCTCTGATTATCTGGATAGCCTTGTCGATGTCGAGTATTATTTTTCCGAGACCCAAAAGCAAATGCAGTTTTTCGTTCTTTTTGTCAAGCTCGTACTGTAATTCACGCTTGACACAGCCCATTCTGAACTTGATCCACTCGGTCAGTATCTCGGTTACACCCATTTGACGGGGAACGCTGTCTACAAGAACGTTGAAATTACAGCTGAAGTTGTCTTCAAGGGGGGTGAGCTTGTAAAGCTTGGTCATGAGCTTGTCGGGATCGGTACCCCTCTTCAGGTCGATCGTAAATTTAAAGCCGTGAAGGTCGATCTCGTCTCTGAAGTCGGTGATCTCTTTGAGCTTGCCCTCTTTAACGAGGTCGGTCATTCTTTTCATGATGGCTTCGATCGAGGTAGAATAGGGAATCTCTATAACGTCGATGCAGTTAGCCTCTTTATCGTAGGTGTATCTTGCGCGGAGCTTAACACTGCCCACTCCCGTTTCAAATATTTCCTTCATCTGCTCGCGGTTGTATATTATGGAGGCGCCGCAGGGGAAATCGGGGGCTCTTACTATATCAAGCATTTTTTCGATGTCGGTCTTGGGGTTTTTTAAGAGCTGTATCGTTCCGTCACATATTTCGTTCAGATTGAAGGAGCAGATCGAGCTTGCCATGCCGACAGCAACACCCATATTGGGAGATACAAGCACGTTGGGAAATGAGGTCGGCAGAAGGGTGGGCTCGGTCATAGAGTTATCGTAGTTCGGCACAAAATCGACCGCATTTTTGTCTATGCCGCGGAATATTTCCGAGCAGATCGGGTCGAGCTTTGCCTCAGTGTAACGTGATGCGGCATACGCCATATCACGGCTGTAATGCTTACCGAATGAGCCTTTTGAGTCAACAAAGGGATGGAGAAGAGCCTCGTTGCCCCTTGTAAGTCTGACCATTGTTTCGTATATCGAAGCATCGCCGTGGGGGTTGAGCTTCATTGTCTGGCCTACGATGTTTGCGCTTTTGCTTCGCGCTCCCGTCAGAAGTCCCATTTTATACATTGTATATAAAAGCTTTCTGTGTGAGGGCTTGAAGCCGTCGATCTCGGGAATCGCACGGGAAATGATTACGCTCATAGCGTAGGGCATATAGTTCTTTTCAATGGTTTCGGTTATCGGCTGAATTACCGGGATCGCCTCGGGAAGCTGTTCATCGATAATTTCTGCGCTCTTTCTTTTTCTCGCCATATTTTGCTATTTCTCCTACTTTTTTATACTTTAATTATGCTGAAGCCGGCGGCACGTATGAGCCTGTTGTATACCGCAAGACCTACTCCCTTGTCCGAGGGAAGTCTTGCATAGATGGCATCGACGGTCATAGAGTCGAATTTTCTCAGCATGTCGAATAATTCGTGTGCCTGCTTTTCTTCGTCAAAATGACCTCCGAAGGTGAGCAGATTTGTTTTGTTCAAATATTTTGCATCTTCGTCGAAGCAAAGAATGCCGCAGTTTTCGTTACGTTGCTTTTCCTTGAAAAAAGCAATGATGCGTTCGTCGTCCCCATCGACAAGATAGACGGGGGATGACGGGGCATAGTGTCTGTATTTCATACCGGGACTTGCGGGCTTACTCGAGGTGCATTGGTTTTTGACCGCTTCGTTGACGGTAATGTCGGGAATGACATCCTTCAATTCCTCGTATGTAATAAGACCCGGGCGGAGTATTTCCGCACTGTTATCCTTTAATATAATAACCGTGGATTCAACACCTACGTCGCACCGACCGCCGTCGATGATGGCATCGACTCTGCCGTTCATATCCTCGATCACGTGCTCGAAGGAGGTGGGACTCGGTCTGCCCGAAAGATTAGCAGACGGAGCGGCTATGGGACAGCCCGAAAGCTCAATAAGTGTATGTGCGATTCCGTTTGACGGAACGCGGATAGCTACGGTTTCCAGTCCGCAGGTGACTTCATACGGGATAACATCCTTTTTGGGGAGTATAACGGTCAATGGTCCCGGCATAAATCTTTCTGCCAGCTTGTAGTAAAGCTCACTTGTGTGTGCATATTTTTCGGCATCGTCTGCCTTCGCGAGGTGGACGATCAGCGGGTTGTCCATAGGTCTGCCCTTTGCTTTGTATACGTTGGTGACAGCCTCTCTGTCGAGGGCGTTTGCGCCCAGCCCGTATACTGTCTCGGTGGGCATAACGACAAGCTTTCCTTCTTTTATAAGCTTTGCCGCAATCTCTATATTCTGTTTGTCGGTGTTTGTGATCAAAAGTGTCTGCATTTTGTTTTCACCGCTGTCCTTATGCGTTTTTTAGTCTTTCTGCAGTGTCGGCGGTGATGAGCGCATCGATCATTTCGCCGATATTGCCGTTTAAAAAGCTTTCGATCGAGAAGATGGACATACCGATCCTGTGGTCGGTGATCCTGCCCTGCGGATAGTTGTAGGTGCGAATCTTTTCGCTTCGGTCGCCCGTGCCTACCATGCTCTTACGTGCGGATGCGATCTTTTCGTTTTGCTCGGTCTGCTTCATGTCAAAAAGCTTTGTGCGAAGAAGCTTCATAGCCTTGTCTCTGTTTTTGAACTGCGAGCGCTCCTCTTGGCATTCTATAACGATTCCCGTAGGAATATGGGTAAGTCTTACCGCGGATTCGGTCTTGTTAATGTGCTGACCGCCCGCGCCGCTGCTTTTGCACGACTCGATTTTGATGTCGGTGGGGTTGATCTCGATCTCGACCTCCTCTGCCTCGGGGAGTACCGCGACGGTAACTGTGGAGGTGTGTATCCTTCCCGAGGTCTCGGTTTCGGGTACTCTCTGTACTCTGTGAACACCGCTTTCGAATTTGAGCTTGCTGTATGCGCCCTCGCCCTCGACCATAAACGATATTTCACGGTAGCCGCCGAGCCCCGTTTCGTTCGAGCTGATCACCTCTGATTTGTAGCCTGCCGATTCGGCATACATCGAATACATACGGTAGAGCACGCCCGCGAAAAGAGCCGCTTCCTCGCCGCCTGCCCCCGCTCTGATCTCGACGATCACGTTTTTGTCGTCGTCCGGGTCGCGTGGGAGAAGCAGTATTTTCAGCTCGTCTGTGCATCTCTGCATATCGAGCTTGCCCTGCTTATATTCTTCCTCGCAGAGAGCCTTGAATTCGGGATCGGGCTGTTCGTTCAGCATTTCCTCGCTTTCCTTGACCGCCAGCTCAGCAGCCTTGTATTCGCGGAATTTCTCGACAATGGGTGTCAGGGTCTTATGCTCGCGCATAAGCTTTTTGTATTCCTCTTGGTTAGAAACCGTCTCGGGCTTTTCAAGCTCGGACAGTATGTTTTCGTATTTGATTTCAATTTGTTTCAGTTTCTCGATCATTTTTTACTCCGTGGTGTTGAAAGAAAAATAAAGCTTTTGGTATTTTTTTATTGCATTGTTGACTTTTTTTATATAGTTTGCCGTTTCCTTTATGGGTATATCAGTAAGCTTTCCGTCTTTAGAGTAGCGTTCGTCGGCGAGCCATCCGTTTACTCTGCCGCGTCCCGCATTGTATGCCGCGAAGACGGTGTCCCAGTCTCCGAATTCTTCATACAGTAATGAAAGAAAGTATGCTCCGTATTTGATGTTTGTGTCATAGTCGTACAGATCCTCGGTATTATGATGCTCGCCCGATCTGAACTGGAGCCACTCGAAGGTATCGCTCGTGATCTGCATCATTCCCATAGCCCCCGCATGAGAGGTGGCGTTTGGGTCAAATGAGCTTTCGGTGTTGATGATAGCACACAGTATTTCAATTGGAATATTATATTCTTCTGCGTATTTTTCGACCGTCGGACGGTATTTGTCAGGCAGGGGATAGAGCTGTGTTTGAACAGCATTGTAGATCCTCGGCACTAATACGGCTGACAGAATGGCAAGCAACAGTAAAACTATCACAAGTGTCAAAAGTTTTTTCATTTATATATACTTTTCCTTTTGGATCGGGTTATTTATAAGCATTTATGGCATTGTATACAGTTCCGACTTGTGAGTCGAGGAGCTTTGCATCTCCGTTGTTAACAATAACGTGATCTGCATTTTCGGTATAGAAAACGTCTTCGTGTTGCTTGCTCAGACGAAGGAGCGCTTGTTCTTCGGTCAGCCCGTCGCGCGCGAGTATCCTCTTTATGCGAATATCTCGATCGGCTATGACGGCGACGATCACGTCGCACTCTTTGTCAAAGCCGCTTTCGCGAAGAAGGGGAGCGTCGACGATCGCGGCGATACAGCCGTTTTGCTCTTGCTGTTTGAGCCAAAGGCGCACTTCGCTTAAAATATGAAAGTGGGTGATCTTGTTTAGTGCCGCGTGCTTTTCGCTGTCGGAGAAGGCGATCTCGGCAAGCTTTCTTCTGTTGAGAGTGCCGTCGGGGTTGAGTATAACGTCACCGAAATAGGATACAAGCTCGTTAAGACAGGGCTTACCCGGCTCGCATACCGTTCTTGCCGTTTTGTCCGTATCGATGGAGGGAATGCCTAAATTCAAAAATTTTTGGCAGACGAAGCCTTTTCCCACACCGCTACCGCCGGTCAAACCTATGACTGTCATACAAATCCACCACCCTTACAGCATTATTCTACTATTATACATAATTTTATAGAATAATACAAGAGTTATTTTGAAAATTCTCCCGCATACTTATCAAATTGCAGTAAAAAACAGGAAGAAAAGTCCGATTTTTGGGCAAAAAAACAAAAAGAAATAAAGATTAAAAAAAATAAAAAAAGGTGTTGACAAAATTAAAGGGCTATGTTATAATAATCCTCGCCGCATAGATGGGAGCATAGCTCAGCTGGGAGAGCATCTGCCTTACAAGCAGAGGGTCATAGGTTCGAGCCCTATTGTTCCCACCAATGGCCTGGTAGTTCAGTTGGTTAGAACGCTAGCCTGTCACGCTAGAGGTCGTGGGTTCGAGCCCCATTCGGGTCGCCAAGTGTGCCTCTGTAGCTCAGTCGGTAGAGCAGGGGACTGAAAATCCCCGTGTCGTTGGTTCGATTCCGACCGGAGGCACCAATTAAATAAGCGGGTTTAGCTCATCTGGTAGAGCGCCACCTTGCCAAGGTGGAGGTAGCGAGTTCGAGCCTCGTAACCCGCTCCATTTTTATATGATGAGGCGCCATAGCCAAGTGGTAAGGCAGAGGTCTGCAAAACCTTTATTCACCAGTTCAAATCTGGTTGGCGCCTCCATATAATAAGACGATAGCAATCGCTATCGTCTTTTTTTATTTG
>JAFSAM010000022.1 GCA_017441005.1 Clostridia bacterium
ATACCGTCCTTATATAATAAAATATAGTATAATAATTATAAAACGGCAGCGGCTCGGTGTCAAGGTGTGCCGCAAATAACTTCAAATTAATAAGATTATGGTATTATTTGCATATTTTTATTATAAATCACAGAAAGTGTATTGTAAAATTCATTTTTTTGAAGTATAATATTTAATACACTAAATATATTTTGGAGATATATATAATGACACATACGGGAATCGAGGCGTTTCTCGCGATTGCGCGTTGCAAGTCGATCACAAAGGCGGCGGAGGTATTGTGTATATGCCAGTCGTCGATAAGCATCCGACTGCAGAATCTTGAAAAGGAGCTTGGCGAGGAGCTGTTTGTCAGACAAAAGGGACATAGGGAGATCACTCTTACTCCGATGGGCGAGGAGTTTTATCCGCTCGCTTTGCAATACGAGAAGCTGATAGAGCAGATAAATACGCTGTGCACCGTACACAGAAAGCGGCTGAGCGTATCGGCATTGAACAGCATAGGGGCATATCTGCTTCCGGTAAGCTGTGAAAAATTTATGCAAAAATATCCGGATGTTGAGTTGAATATCCAGGATTTTGAAGTCGAGGCGGCTTGTAAGAGCATTCTTCAGGGGCAGACGGATATTGCCTTTAATACGGAAAGCGCAAACTCGGATAAAATAGTCACCACCCCCGTTTTTTGTGAGCCTATGCAATTTATCTGTTCTCTTGATTCGGGCTACGGACAGGTGGTAGTTCTTGAGGAGCTTTCGGTAAAAAACGAGGTGTTTGTCGACTGGTTCGTCGGCTTTTCCGAGTGGCACGGCAAGTGCTTCGGAGATGATGCTTTCCCACAGATAAGGGTCAATATTATGTCACAGCTAAAGCTGTTTGCGGAAAAGAAAAACAACTGGGCAATAGTGCCGCGCAGTGTTGCAAAGGGACTTTGCGAGGGCTCGAAATTAAGAATATGCGAGACGGATTTTGAACTTCCGAAAAGGCAGATCAACTGTTTGTATGCAAAGGACAGAAAGCAAAACGTATATGCTTCAAGCTTTATGGACTGCCTGAACGAGGTGCTGTCCGATCTTGAAGCTTCGGAAAAATAAAAAAGGAGACAGCGATATGCTGAATTACAAGAAGCCCGTATTCTGGGTGATATTAACTGTAATATTGCTGTGTGTTACGACGGCGATCCTTTTTATGGTAATGCCGAGGTCCGAGGGAGGAGAGTCGACACCTACCTTTTCTTTTGAAGCAAGGGTGCTTGAAAAGTATGAGGGAGAATGGCTTGTCGAGCCTCTTGAAGGGACGAATGAACGAAGATCCTCGGACAAGATAAACGTTCGTCTCCCCGACGGCTTTGAGGGCGATTACGAAACGGAAAGCATTATCATAATAACTTATGACGGTATGATACAGGAATTATATCCCGCGATCATCCCGAATGTTTTTGAGATCAAGCTTGCAGAATAATGCCGAAAAGGGGTACTTAACCGTATCCCTTTTATTGTTTTTTTAAAAAAATTATGATATTATCAGGATAGAAGTGTGAGGTTTATCTTTAAGAATCCGTGTAATAGGTGAAAGGACAAATGAAGGGAGGCTGACTGTATGGATAACGGTGCTTGTAGCTACCGCCGTTTTCTTGAGGGAGATGAAGAAGGCTTTGTCGAAATAGTAAGAGATTATAAGGACGGTCTGATCTTTTATTTAAACAGCTTTGTATCCAATATTCATATTGCCGAGGACCTTACTCAGGAGACTTTTATAAAGCTGGGATTAAAGAGACCGAAGGATTTAAAAAAAGGCTCATTTAAAACCTGGCTTTACACGATAGGCAGAAACACCGCCGTCGATTATTTGAGAAAAAACAAGAAAATAGTTGAGATATCGACAGAGGAACTGCTTCTTCTTGCGAGTGACGAAGAGTCTTTGGAAGAGAGCTATATAAAAAACGAGAAAAAGATAGCTGTACATAGGGCGATGGCAGAGTTAAAGAATGAATACAGACAGGTGCTTTGGCTCATATATTTTGAGGACTTCAGCAATAAAGAAACGGCGGAGATCATGAAAAAAAGCGTTCACGCCGTTGAAACTTTGGTTTACAGAGCAAGGACCGCCTTGAAGGAAAAGCTGGTAAAAGGAGGTTTTACTGAATGAAGGATTACAGAGAAATGGCAAATGATGCCATGATTGAGATTAAAGCAAGAAAGAGGATCAAAAATAAACGAAAAAAGACCATAGCATACGTATCAGTATGCTTTTGCCTGATATGCGTTCTGCCCCTGTCTTTATGGATGGGCGGAATGTTTGACGGTGATGACAAGATCGATATTCTTCCCCCGGAGACGGGAATTGAATCGAATATACACATCGATCCCGAGACGAAGGATAGTCCTCCGATAATCGAGGAGCCTACTGTAATATGGGCAGACAATACCGAATATGTGTATGGCGGCGGCGAATCGTCATTGGGAAGGACTGCAGGCATATACGATTATTACAAGGATTATGACGACGACACGCTTTTGGGATGGGTAGTATACAGAAATATGACGTATTTGTATTTCACCGAACCCGAATTAAGGGCTATGGAGGGATATCAAAACAGATATATCCAAGAAAAGCAAAAAATTGAAGCGCGTATGAAGGCTGAAACCGGCATGAGCACAAATGAGGCAGAGGCGCGCATATTTGACGATGCCGAATATCAAAAGATCGTAAAGGAATACAACGAGGGAATATTTAACGAAGTATATACGAAGATCATGGACAGGGTATATGCCGACAACGTCGACTATATTGAATCATTGAAGGAAAACGGAATAAAGGTCGAATACGATGCATCTCAAAAAGAGTATCAGGGTTATTTATATAATTTCTGCGGCTTTTGCGTTATAAGCGCGAGCAGAAGCCAGATCAAGGAATATCTGGCGGCTTCGGGTAACCAATTAAGCTTTTTCCCCGCCGTAAGCGGCACGGAATACTGTACCGACTTTTACGTTGCCAAAGAGATCGATCTGCCGAAGGGCGAGAAGATCACCGAGGGGGCGATGGAGCTTTTTAATAACGCAGGCGGAGAAAGTGTAGACGTAAGAATATTTATAGCATATCCCGGCGGAAAGGTGTATACCCTTGAGGAGCTTGAGGCAGAAACATTAAGACAAATGGGGCTGACATACGATCAGCTTATGAATTCGAATGATAGCGATTTGATCCAGCGGTTTATCGAATTGAAACGGTATATCGACAGCGACAGCGCATACGTCGACGCCTTGCGCGAAAGAGTGTTGAAGGAAGACGAATACGTTTATGACCTGCCCTGGAGCAAGATTTATTATGCAAAGATCACATACGAAAGGGCGCTCGAAATAATCGAAAGCGACGAGATCGCTTATATTGACGTAGTATATACCGAGGGAATATACGAGAAAGATCCGATCAGGAAAAACGTTTACGCATTTCAATATAAAGATATTGTTGAATAAATAATCAAAAAATTGATACGCATTTATTTGCGTATCAATTTTTTTCTTGCAATTTTTACAGAGATATGATACAATCAAATGAGTGATACATTTTGAATTTTGGAGTAGTGATATGAAAGCCGAATTGCTTGAAAAACTTACCCCCATTACCGAAGAAGAAAGACGTTTTCTCGACGGAGAAAAGAATATTGACAGAAGTATATATATGGAAGGGCAGGGAGATACAGTAAACAGCAAAAAGCTGCTTATGGACGGCAAGCTCATCACTGTGCGCCCCCACACCCGATTCGTGCATTTTCCCGAGCATTCCCACGATTACGTGGAGGTCATATATATGTGCAGAGGGAGCACAACGCACATAATAAACGGCACGAAAATAGTATTAAAAGAGGGCGAACTTTTGTTTTTGAGCCCGCGCGCCAAGCAGGAGATATTGCCTGCGGGCGAAAATGATATTGCCGTAAACTTTATAATTATGCCCGCATTTTTTCAGAACACGGTACAGATGATAGGCACGGAGCAGACCCCCCTACACAGATTCATAATAGACGTGTTGACGGGTACAAACAGCAGCTCTTCATATATACATTTTGAGGTTTCCGACGTTTTACCCATACAAAATCTGGTGGAAAACCTTATATATACATTGATCTACGGTACTTCGAACAAGCGCAACATCAATCAATCTACAATGGGACTTCTCATACTCAACCTGATCAACTACACCGACCGTGTAGCGGGCGAAAACGACGACAAGATCGTGCTTTCGGTATTGAGATATATTGAGAATAACTATAGGGACGGCAGCCTTACCGAGCTTGCTGACAGGCTTCATTACGATTTTACCTGGCTTTCAAGAGAGATCAAGCAGCGCACGGGAAGGACTTATACCGAGCTTTTACAGGATAAGAGACTTGCACAGGCAAAGTTCCTTCTGAGGAATACGGGAATGAAGATATCCGACGTCGCAAATGAGACGGGATATGACAACATAAGCTATTTCCACAGACTGTTCAGAGGGGAGTTCGGAATGTCGCCGAAGAAATACAGAGACTCTTGCAAATAAAGACAGTTTTTCAGTCAAATGCCGTCCTTGAAGGACGGCATTGTTTTGTGATAATATTAGGATAGAGTATAAATATAATATACCGGAGTGAATAATTATGGAATACTATCTTGCCATTGATATCGGCGCGTCGTCGGGAAGACACATTCTCGGCAGCATCGATAACGGAAGGCTTACGCTGAAAGAAATATACCGCTTTGACAATGAATTGAAAAAGATCGACGGCAGTCTTTGCTGGGACATCGACCGCCTTGAACGCGAGGTCAAAACCGGTATCAGGGAGTGTGCAAAATACGGCATCGTACCGAAGACCGTTGCCATAGATACCTGGGGAGTCGACTACGTTTTGCTTGATAAGGCAAAGAATCCGCTCCTTCCCGTATATGCATACCGCGATTCGAGAACGGAGCGTTCGATCGGCAAGGTCGAGAGCATCGTTTCGCCGGAAGAGCTTTATTCAAGAACGGGTATTCAAAAACTTAACTTCAATACAGTATATCAGCTTTACTGCGACAAAGAGAGCGGACGGCTTGACGGCGCGGAATACTATCTTATGATGCCCGAGTATCTGTCTTACACGTTGACGGGCAAAATGAAAAACGAGTATACCAATGCGACCACCACGGGAATGGTCAATGCAAATCAAAAGACGTGGGATAAGGATATAATCCAAAGGCTCGGTCTTCCCGAAAGACTTTTCGGCAATCTTTCGCTCCCCGGTGAATACGTCGGCAATTTTACCGAGGAAATGAAGGAGTATGCGGGATTTGACAGCAGGGTGATTCTCTGCCCGTCACACGATACGGCGAGTGCGGTCCTTGCCTGTCCCTTAGAGGAAAACGGACTTTACGTTTCGTCGGGCACCTGGAGTCTGATAGGAACCGAGATAACCGAGGCTGTACTCGGTACCGAGGCAAGACTTGCAAACTTCACAAACGAGGGCGGCATAAACTACCGCTTCAGATTCCTGAAAAACTATATGGGAATGTGGCTTTTGCAAAACATCCGCAAGAACCTGAACAAGAAATACACTTACGACGAAATGATGGATATGGCGGAAAAGTGCGGCAAGGTTACTTACATTGACGTAAACGATCCGAGACTGACAGCCCCCGAAAATATGATCGAGGCGGTAAGACTTGTTGCAAACAACAAGGATATGCCCCTTGATGAGGTGATAAACTGCGTATACCATTCACTTGCAAGATCGTATGACTATGCTTTGAAGGAGATAAGCAGGCTGACGGGCAAGACCATCGACAGCATAAACATAGTCGGCGGCGGCTCTGCCGACAAATACTTAAACAGACTTACCGCAGAATATACCGGCAAGAGGGTATATGCGGGACCTCGCGAGGCGACAGCCCTCGGAAACATCGTTTGTCAGATGATGACAGACGTTGAGGGACTTGACGTCTGGAAGGCAAGAAAGCTTATAAAAGAATCTTTTAACATAGAGGAGTCAAAATAATATGAGCAGATATGATGAGGCAAGAGAGCTGTATGCAAAATACGGCATCGACACAGAAAAAGCGCTCGAAAAGGTAAAGAACGTCAGCATTTCCGTACATTGCTGGCAGGGTGACGACGTTGTCGGCTTCGACAGCAAGCAGGCACTTTCGGGCGGCATTCAGACGACGGGTAATTATCCCGGTAAGGCAAACACTCCCGAGGAGCTTATGGCAGATATGGATAAGGTGTTCGAGCTTACCCCCGGAAAGAAAAAGCTGAACATCCACGCTTGCTATGCGATCTTTGAGGACGGAGAGTTTGCGGACAGAGATAAGATTCAGCCAAAGCACTTTGACAGATGGCTCAAATTTGCAAAAGAAAGAAATATGGGTATAGATTTCAACCCCACGTTCTTTTCGCATCCCAATGTAAAGGACGGACTTACCCTCTCATCGCCCGATGAAGAGATCAGAAAGTTCTGGGTTGAGCACGGCAAGCGCTGTATCGAGATATCGCAGTATTTTGCAGAGCAGACGGGCGAGCCCTGTGTTATGAACATTTGGATCCCCGACGGCTACAAGGATCTGCCCGCGGACAGATTTGCCCCCCGCGCAAGGTTCAAGAAGTCGCTCGATGAGATGCTTGAAACACCTTACGATAAGGACAAGGTGTATATCTGCCTTGAATCCAAGGTTTTCGGAATCGGCGTTGAATCGTATACAGTCGGCTCGGCTGAATTTTGCATGAACTACGTTAATTCAAAGGGAATCACTCCTTTGATGGACAACGGCCACTACCATCCCACAGAGGTAGTTTCCGACAAGATCTCGTCAATGCTTCTTTTCAATGAGAAGATCGCACTCCACGTAACGAGGGGTGTAAGATGGGACAGCGACCACGTTGTAATTTACGATGACGAGACGAGAGAGATCGCAAAGGAGATCGTAAGAAACGATGCGCTTGACAGAGTGTTTATCGCGACCGACTATTTTGATGCGTCCATAAACAGGATCTCCGCTTGGGTAACAGGTCTCCGTTCGGTACAGAAGGCACTTTTGAATGCCCTCCTACAGCCCGACTCTTTGCTTAAGTCCCTGCAGGATGAAAACAAGTTTACCGACATTATGGCGGTTATGGAAGAAATGAAGACAATGCCGATGGGCGACGTCTGGGCAGAGTATCTGAAGAGAGAAAACGTAGAAAGCGACTACTTGACGGCAGTTAAAAAATACGAAAGGGAAGTATTGGTGAACAGATAATGAGCAACTTGAAGGATATTTTTAAAGCTCCTTTTGTGGAGGAAATGAAGAAGACAACGGCAAATATGTACAGACTCGGATGGGACGAGAGAAACGGCGGAAACATCAGCTATATGCTCGATGAAAAGCTTGTTGCGGAGTATCTTGACCTCAATAACGTAATAAGAAACATACCGATCGGCTTTGAGGCAAAGAGCCTGATCGGAAAGATATTCATCGTTACGGGTACGGGCAAGTATTTCAAGAACGTAACCGACGATCCCGAGACCAATCTCGGTATCATCCGTATAGCAAACGACGGTAAGACTGCCGAGCTTCTTTGGGGCTACAAGGACGGAGGAAAATTCACCTCCGAGCTTCCCGCACATCTTATGAGCCACATGGCAAGACTGTCTGTTGACCCCGAAAACAGAGTAGTTATGCATACACATCCCACGTATACACTCGCTATGAACTACGTTCACGAGCTTGACGAAAAGAAATTCACCCATTCGCTTTGGGAGATGTGTACCGAGTGTATCGTAGTATTCCCCGACGGTGTCGGAGTACTCCCCTGGATGCTTTGCGGCACAAACTCCATCGGCGAAGCGACAGCTGAAAAAATGAAAGAATATAGACTTGTGGTTTGGGGTATGCACGGCATTTACGGTGCGGGCAAGAATATGGACGAGACCTTCGGTCTTATAGAGACCGTTGAAAAGGCGGCACAGATCTATATGCTTACCGCCCACCTTCCCAGAGTAAATACGATCAAAGACAGCGAAATGGTTGAACTTGCAGAATTTTTCGGAGTAAAATACAGAAAAGACTTTTTGAACTTATAAGATAATATTACGAAAAACGAGGTAATAACTATGAAACTGAACAGAATGTTGGCAATTTTTCTCGTTTTGGTTATGACTTTGTCCTTGCTTGTGTCTTGCGGTGGAGATGAAGGGACAAAAGAAAGTGAGAACAATTCGACAGTGCAGGAATCGACCGTAGAAGACACATCCGATAAAACTGTCGAAGAAACCGCATCCGAAACAGAGGAAACGGTCACAAACTTAAAGCTTCCCGACGGTGTTGACCCAGATAAATATTATAAGTTCGTTACTTTTGAACTCCCCGAGGGTGACCCGAGACAGCTTGTAGTAGAATATATGCGCACACAGGCGCACGTTGAGTGGATTGCGGCAAACGATATTAAATTAAAAGACGATCTGGGCAGTTGGAATGTAAATCTTACCTATGAAAGAGGCAGGACCTACCACGGTATGATTTATTCAAACGTTAATTCAAGTCTCCACAAGTTTGAAGAGCAGATTGCGGAAAACAAAGGAAAATTCCGTTCCGATGCAACCTCTTGGGAGAATATTACCGGTGTCGGCTGTTGTTCGGCTATATTGAATGCGATCCAGCAGGTTACAAACGACGTGTACGGTGAAACGGCGAACTTTATTCCGAACGGAAAAAACACTTGCCGAGCAATAAAGCTCGGTGACTACACCGTAAAGGACGGATGTATACAAACCGATGAGATCGTAGCGGAAAACGATCAGCAGGTTATGTACAAGTCTTATGCGTTGCTTGACGTGGGCGACGTAATCGTAAAGAGGGTAAACGGAGCTCCCCATATCCGTGTTGTAACGGAAAAAGCTACTGTTGTTGAAACAAACGGCAGAATAAATCCCGGAAGAAGCTACGTTAAGTGCATTGAGCAGACAAATGCATTCGACAAAACAAGAACCGACGGCGTACTCACGACATGGAGAGAGGATAAGCTGTATACGTTCACCGATTTGCTTGATTCCAAATATCTTCCCGTAACTCTCGGTGTATACGAAACCCCCGAAACCGAGTTGCCTTACCTTGCGCTTAACGAAGAGATCACTCCCGCAATTCTTGCGAAGAAGACAGTTGTAGGCTCCGTATCCTCCAACTATCCTCTGAAGCACGTGTATATCAGTCTTTATAATTCCAACGGAATGGTTGTTGAACAAGAGATTTGCAGCGGCTTTGACGATACTTTCAGCGTAGGATTAAGATCGAAGGTTACAAATTTCTTTAATGATTTGAAACCCGGCAACTATACCTTTGTTGTTGAGGCGGGTATAGCGCTCGGCTCTGCAGAGCTTTGCAGAGTGGATTTTACAGTTGCATAAACAATTGACAAACGTTGTATAATATGTTATAATATCCAAAAGATATAATATATATCGATATAAAAAGGAGAGCAGTTATGGCAAACAGATTTGTATTGAACGAAACAAGTTACCACGGCAAGGGCGCGATACAGGAGATCGCGACCGAGGTTAAGGCAAGAGGCTTTAAGAAGTGTCTCGTATGCTCCGACCCCGATCTTATCAAGTTCGGAGTAACAAAGAAGGTCACCGACGTACTCGACGGTGCGGGCATTGCATACGAAATTTTCAGCGAAATTAAACCCAATCCCACAGTTGAAAACGTGCAGGCAGGCGTTAACGCATTCAAGACAAGCGGCTCTGACTGTCTTATCGCAATCGGCGGCGGTTCGTCCATCGATACCGCAAAAGCCGTAGGTATAATTATAAACAACCCCGAATTTGCCGACGTAGTATCGCTTGAGGGTGTAGCTCCCACAAAGAATAAGTGTGTGCCCATAATTGCGGTTCCCACCACGGCGGGCACAGCGGCAGAGGTTACCATCAACTACGTAATTACGGATGCAAAAGCAAACAGAAAGCTCGTATGCGTTGACGTACACGATATTCCCGTAGTAGCGGTTGTTGACCCCGATATGATGAGTACGATGCCTAAGGGACTTACCGCGGCGACAGGTATGGACGCACTTACCCACGCGATCGAAGGATATATCACCAAGGGTGCATGGGAGCTCAGCGATATGTTCCACATCAAGGCTATCGAAATAATCGCAAAATCACTCAGAGGTGCAGTAGATAACACACCCGAGGGCAGAGAAATGATGGCTCTCGGCCAGTACGTTGCAGGTATGGGCTTTTCGAACGTAGGTCTCGGTATAGTTCACTCCATGGCACATCCTTTAGGCGCACTTTACGATACACCCCACGGTGTAGCAAATGCGATCATTCTTCCTACAGTTATGGAATATAACGCACCCGCAACGGGCGAAAAGTACCGTGACATTGCAAAGGCAATGGGCGTTGAAGGCACCTGCTGTATGACTATAGAGGAAGCGAGAAAGGCGGCTATCGATGCCGTTAAGCAGCTTTCGATCGACGTCGGCATTCCTTCTGACCTCAAAGAGATCGTAAAGAAAGAGGATCTCGATTTCTTGGCACAGTCGGCATTCGACGATGCTTGCCGTCCCGGCAACCCCAGAGACACAAGTGTCGAGGAGATCAAAGAGCTTTACTTGAAACTTCTTTAATAGCGAGCAAACTAAGAGGCGGTTTTGTACCGCCTCTTTTCTGTTGACACGGACAGTATAGGATGATATAATTATATAAAAGGAGGCTTGATGTATGAAAAAATTAGTATTGTTACTCTGTGTATGCTTGATTATTATCGGACTTGTTGCGTGTGCTGACGAGAAAACGGGCGCAGAATCGACGGATGGAACCGAAAACCATACCATTGAATCGGAATCACAAACCGAGCCTGTAACAGAGCTTCCCGAAGAATCGGAGACCGTACCCGAAGCCATCCCCGAGACCGAACCTATAACCGAGCCCGAGACCGCCCTCGAGACAAAGAAAGAAGTTACACCAAACGAATATGCAACGTTTGTTGAATGTGAGTGGGATAAAAACTTATCTAATCTGTTTTACGTTGTAAACAGTAGGGTTGAAAAAGAATCTCCAACCGGTGAAACGTATTATGCCAGAGAAAGTTCCGTCAGGATATACGACTACGATATAAATTATGAGCTTGTAGCCGGAGGAAGGTATTATAAGGGAACGTTTATTCTTCCGGAAGGGTATGAAAACGGTTATGTTTTTTACGTTGAGTCAAACGAAGAAAAAACATTGTTCAGTGCATTCGTTTGTGCGGAAAAGGACGGAAAAGCTTATTATTTTGAATACGTATTCAATATGGATATAGACACCGATAAACCAATCGCCTTGAATACTGTCGGCATAGAAAAGGTAGAAGAAATTATTGCCGTAAAGAATAAAAAGTCGGGAGATATATTCGATTCCAATCATCCGTACGATAAGAATTATGTTTTCGGCAAATACGAAATAACACTACCCATATCGTTCAGCGGTTACTATATTGTCACAGCACGGGTGGTATACGTTGAAGACGAAAATGAACTTACAGAAGCAGTCGCAGTGTGTAACAGTGGTTTTGCACGGGCTTTCTATTATGAGGAATGTGCCGGATATACTGCAGGAATGCCTTATGAAACGGTCCGTTACCACTACGTTGCTCCGACCGGGACCGATGAGTCGTATGCCGAAGGCGCAAAAAGGATGAATAACCGCGATTTCTTCTTTATGTCAAAACTTGACGACCACTATTACGTATACACGGAATTCCGTTATAAAGATGATAATTATAACCCTCCCGATGATTATGAGGAACAGCTCGTTAGCATTCTTAAAGAAATGAAAGTAGAATATACAATTAATTAACAAAAGAAGCTCACTTTAATTTTAGTGAGCTTTTTTGGTGCGATAATAAGCTTTATATCCGAGCCGAATGGAGAAAAACGTTGTTTTTGGAGGCTTTTCGAGAAACGAATCGGCACGCACCTAAGCCCCTTCTTTGGGAGGGGTGTCTCGGTGTAGCCGAGACGGGGTGGGGCTTAAAGATAAGTAACTTTACATCAAGCCCCCTTCCGTCAGCCTACGGCTGCCACCTCCCCCAAAGAGGAGGCAAATATCATCACCCGACGGGTAGCGAAACGGCACATACCTAAGCCTCTCCCTGCGGGAGAGGTGTCGGCGAAGCCGACGGAGAGGGATAATGCCAAACAAAGACCTCCACCTGACGGGTAGCAAATCGGCGCACAAACAAAGACCTTCCCCGGTGGGGGAAGGTGTCGAGGCAGAGTACAAGCTAAATTGATTATGATACTTTGCTGCCGAGACGGATGAGGTCGTTTCTAAACGAGTGAAATTTAGACCTCCACCTGACGGAGGGAGAGAAAAAGCAAAGCAGTAAAGTGTATCTCTCATCCCGTCTTTTTGCTCCGCAAAAATCCACCCTTCCCCCAGGAAAGGGCTTTTGGTTAGAACTCTTCCGCTTCGCTTGGAGTATTTTTACGTAAGAATGGGGATAGAAATATATATATTTCTCCGACGGGTAGCAAATCGGCAGCAATGAGCCCTCCGCCTCAGCGAGAAGGTGGATCGCCGCTGTACAAATAAAGGGTAAAATATTACATTGGCGGCGAGACGGAGGGAGAGAAAAAAACAAACAATTTCGCACAAATAATCATTTTATCCGCAGTTGTACAACACAGCACCAACCGGTAGGGGAGGGGCTTGCTCCTCCCGGTAAAACATAAAGTCTGTACAAACTTCGCACCAACCGGTAGGGGAGGGGCTTGCTCCTCCCGAAAAAACAAAGGGTCTGCACAAACCGTAACAGTTTGCACAGACCCGTACTGCTTTTTTATTCAAAAATCATGGGGCTCTTCAATATACCTGCAGGCTTGAACTGGTATTCATACATCCACATAGCGCCGCCCTCTCTCCAGGAGTTGGGGCTCTGATAGAAGTACACGCCGGGGGTATGGTGAACCTGAGCGAAGCCGTTTTGTCTTGTGCCGTAGAGCTTGAGACCGACTTTATGCTTACCGGGAGTAAGACCGGTTGTCTCAAACGTATAGGGCGAGAAGATGATGTTACCCGCTACTTCGTCATCGATAAGGACGTCGATGAGACCGCCGCGGTACATTTCCGTTCTGACAGCAAGCTTACCGTCGTCGCCGACCGTAACGTCGAATTCGTATGTGATGTTACCGGTGTAGAAGGGCAGACCCTGGTTAACGATATTGCCGAAGGCAAGCTCGTTTACCTTTTTGGTGACCGTCTTAACGCAACCGTCGACACGAACACCGAAGTCACCGAGGAGATACATCCATTCGAGGTTGGTGCGTTCACCGAGCGGAACTGTGACTTCAAGCACGTTTTCGCCCTCGATCACATCCGTGAGGGGAACTGTCTCGATCGCTTTATCTACGTACCAGCCGTCAGCCTTCGATTCGATAACATTGCCGTTGAATACGATCTTTGCATTCTCGGGCTCTTCGATTGCGAGCTTAACGTCCTTGCAGGTGATCTCGGAATCGAAGGTCATACGGAGATAGATCTCGTGCTGAGGAGGTGTGGGAGTGATCTTGTAGGGCTGAGTGATCTCCTTCATACGGATGGGGATACCGACCGTTTTTCTGCACTCGTTGTCGAGACGGAGGAACTCTTCCATAGGCCGGAGCTCGCCGCCGTCGAGTGAATATTCAGCCATATCAAGGAGCAAGGCGTTGGGCTCGTCGAGCTTAACGGGCACTTTCTTTGTTATGATCTTTCCGCGTGTTTTGGGGTAATTGATGGGGAGCGCGCCCTCGTTCTTGCCGTCAGCAAGGCGGAGAAGAAGGCTGTCGTGCATATACCACATTCTTTCGAAGACGGTTTTGCCGTTTTCGTATTTAGCGGGCAGAGGCTTGATCTCGCCCGTCAATGTATCGTATTCTTCAAGGGCATAAGTGCCGTCGAGAGTAACTCTGATAATTCTTGTAGGATCGACGTCGGGGGTAGAAGGATCGAGCGATTTTGTGATAAACAGCCACTTGCAGTCATTGTCCTGACGAAGCTGATACATCATATCGTCGGTGCGAGTACCGTTAGGCACGGAGAATGCGAGACCGCCCATGGTTCTGACGATACGGGTATCAATGAATCTCTGATCTTCAAGCGCATCGAGGATCGCGGCTTTTGTGAAGCTTACGACCTTGCTTGTCTCATAGAGGGGCTTGACCTTGTCGGACGGCTGTGCGTCTATGTATTTGGGGCAATCGCCGAGGAATATGAGGTTTCCGCCCATCTCTTTGAACTTTTCAAGTCTCTCGAGTGTGGTCGAGCGGAGTGTATGGCAGCCGGGAACAATGACGGTTTTGTAAGCCATTTCGCCCACCTGAAGGGGGGCAGAGCCTTCTTTACAGAAGTCGGGGAGGAGCGATTCGCTTATGAAGTCGAAGTCGATCATACCCATAAGGAGGGTATCGCCGAGCATACGGTGGTTGCTTTCGAGCTGACGTCTTACTGCGTCGGTCTGATTAGAGGGACCCCAGTTGAGCCAGTAGCTTTCGATGGGATGGATAACAGCAACGTCGACCTTGGGCTTACCTCTTGTCAGGGCTGTGTTAAGTCTTGCAAAGTGAGTTTCAATTATATTGTATCTTCTCCACCAGGGACTCTGATAGCCGATACAAGCGGGGTAGTCGCGCTTTGCTTCACCCTTCATGCTCATCCAAGTGAGGTGGGGAACACGAACCGTAATGCCGAGCGCCGCCTGCCAGTCGCCCTGGAGCTTATGACCTCTGAAATCCCAGTCCCAGCCGGTTACGCCGTAAAGCTCGGAAAGGACTGCCTCGCCGCCCTGCTGATGCATAACGGATGCACACTGCTTTGCCGTATTGAACTCGTGTCTGTTACAGAGAAGGTCCATACCGGGCATTTTTTTGAATGCACGGTAGCCGCGCATAGCCTCGCCGATGTATTCGGTCTGTCTCTCGAGCGTATCCTCGTGCATAAGGTGACCGCCGAGCATGATGTTGTGGTCGTCGCACCAGTTGCCGATGGTGTCGCAGAAGGAGGACACAAAGAGCTCTGTTACAAAATCGTGGAACTTATATCTTGTATAGGAGGGCATACCGTCGGGCAATTCCCAGAATATCTCGGGAAGCCTGTCGAGAATGTCGAAGCCGCAGAACTCTTTGAATTTTTCGGGGAATTCGTTTGTCCAGGGGAGAAAGACGTCTTTGATCTCGGATGCGAAGGAAAGAGTACCCTTGACCGCGAACTGGGGTTCGTCGGTGAAGATTGAGGGAACGGTCTTGCCGAAGTCGCTTCCGAATTCCTTGTAGTATTTTTCGTGTGTGGTCTCAATAAACTTTTCGATAGCCTTTTTGTTGAGTGTATCAACGTATGGGCTGTTGTTGAACCAAGGAGTGGGAACGGCAGCCTCGTTATATGCATACCATTTTGTACCCTCGGCAACATCGTTTTCGCCTATTCTCTTGTAGCTTTTCAGTGTGCCGTCGTCGTTGAGAACAACGTCGTAAGCGGCGACGAGATAGCCGTTTTCCTCACGTGTACCGCCTCTGCCGGTAACGTTGACCTTTTTGGGCTTAAAATCCGGACTGTAGGGAGTCGTGGTAAAGAGGAGGTCACGCATAACGAACTCGGGGTTCTGCGAAACGATGCCGCCCGCAGAGCCGGAAGGCCAACGGTCTTCATCGTAAAGCCAAGCAAGCATGTCCTTCTTTTTTGCTTCCTCGATGCACAGTCTGATGTAGCCCATAAACTCATCGTCGAGATATGGACTTGCCATACCGGTTCTTACGTGCATGTGGAAACCGCCCATACCCATAGTCTTGAAATTATCGATCTGCTCGAGCAATTCTTCTTTTGTGAGCTTGCAGTTCCACGCCCAGAAGGGAGTGCCTCTGTACTCGCAGGTAGGGTTTTTAAACAGCTCTGTATCGAGCTTTTTTGTTTGATTTTTTGAATAAAGCATATTTTACTCCTTCAAAATGAATATAAAAATGGTGAAATTATTAACTGTAAAAACGTGTCATATATATGGTACAACAAGCACGCATATTTGTCAACAGAGTATATTACATATAATATGATAACACCGAAAAAAGGTATATTCAAGGACGGAATTTGACTGAAAAAGTGTCCTTATTTGCAGAGGGGGAGACTTTAAATTGCCGACTGCGAAAAAGGGCTGAACAGCTTTTTTTGACTGTTCGGAAACGAGGTGAGGGGGTAGAAAAAAAGCCTGTGTTTTTGTCGATAATGACGAAGCCGGATCAGGGCTTTTAACCGTTAGCTTAATATATTAAAGAAATCATTTTAAAAAAGACAAAAAAGTACAACAAAAAATAAAAAAGAAACCTTGACACCAAAAGTTTAATATGATAAAATAAGATGAATAATTTATCGTGGAGTATTGCACCCGTAACACAGAATGCTCAAAACTCGATGCCAAAGCTTTGAGTGCAAAACGTTCGGATGCCGTGTATCTTTTCTTGCAGTGCATATATATAATGTAGGAAAGGGTAAAGAACACGGTGATTATCAAAATCAGAAACCGTATAGTTCGTCGATTTAAGATGGACAAAGATTCATATAATACGGCGAAAAAATTTAATGGAGGTATTCCTATGAGAAAGTCATCCAAGGTCCTTTGGATCGCACTTGTTGTTGCTGCAATGTTGGTTGTAGCGGCACTTGGTGCACTGGCTACCGTTGAGTCTACAGCTGTCATTTATGCTGACAACGTAAACGCAAACGGTGAATCTTTCGACGTTGTGTACAAGTTCAAGGACAACAACACAGACGTTGAATGCGGCAAACTCACATTAACATGGGATTCGACCAAGATGACCGCTACTGGCATTACAGCGGGAACTGCACTTGAGGGTGCGGATTTTGAGTCGAAAATCGAAGCCGGTAAGGCTACAATTGCTTGGGTAGGTTCTTCTATCGATGAAGCTACAGAAGCAGGCGAGCTCTTTACAGTAAGCTTCGACGATGTAGCAATTGATCTTGCTGCTATCGATCTTGCAGTTGATAACTTCGGTTATGCAAATGCATTCACGGCATACGAACTTGCTGCTGACGTAACAGCAAACAAGGTCTATGCTTCTGCAGGAACTTCTTTTGTATGGACAGAAGAAATTGCTGCAACCACCGAGCCCGAGGATTTCCTCGCAGCAGCTATCGCAGCAGCTGAAACAGGCGAAGGTGCAGACATCAGTGTCGAGCTTCAGACAACAATGCTCTTCGACGAAAACGTTGAAGCGATCGGTACTCCCGGCGCGAACCACGTAGGTTCGGTAAACGTTTTCTCCGCACTTGATTCCGACGGTGCTGCTACAGCAGGTATCGAGATCAAGTCCAACGTTGTAGTAAACTTCTACGGCGTATTCAATTTCAATAACATTACTTATGACAATGTTAAGATCGAAAACTCCTCACAGAGTTGGTCCTCCGGTGCATGTCTCCAGTTCGTTGAAGGTATGGGTACCTTCGGTCATGATGAGACTTCTGCCGGCAGCGGTGACTGGGGTCTCATCAATACCGATGGCGGCTCTTACGATCCCGCACTCGCAGGTCACGTAACAGTATACACAGGTTCCTACAAGGTAATCTGCGGTAACTATGACAGAGGCAGATTTGATATCGACATCGAAAATGCTTACCTCTTCGTAGGCGGCGACGTATACTCCGATTACATTATCGGCGGTTCTCACAACGATGCTAAAAACATCACACTCGGTTCTTCCACAGTTATCATTGCCGACAATGCAGAGTCTTACTATGCAGCAGGCGGTTCCTGGTACTCCAACTATCCTCAGGAAGGTGCAGTAACCACAGTTAAGGATAACGCAAAGGTAAGCTACATTTCTGCAGGTACTACCGGTTCTTACACAACCAAGGAAGGCGCTAAGTTCGTATTGAACATCGAAGGCGGTACCTTCAAGAAGATCGGTTCTCACGGCTTCAATGCAATGGAAGGCACAGCACAGGTTAACACAGAGATCACCGTTACCGGTGGTGCTTTTGAATACCTCTACGGCGGCTTCTTCAGCCAGTATGACGTTACTAACCAGACCGGCTCCAAGCCTTATGCAACCACAATGAATTGTACTATTTCCGGTACAGTTAAGGTTACACTTAAAGACGTAAACGTTTCGGGTTACATTTACGGCGGTTCTCAGATGTGGGCAGCTCACTCTGTTTCCGATCTCAATACCACCCTTGTACTCGACGGTGTAGTTGTGGCTGACGGCTATTCATTCTACGGCGGCTCCGATGTTGCTTCCAAGACTATTACTTATAAGAACACCAAGCTTGCAACAGATGCAGAAGGCTATTCTACAACTGTAGTAAACGACGGATGTATCCACAAGGGTACTACAGACATCACTTTCAAGAACGGCACACAGTTCGGTTCTACAAATAAGGCAAGTTCTGTAAACGCAGGTTCCAAACTTGAATCTACAAACGGTGAACATGCCGTAACAACCACATTCAATGCTTACATTGATGAAGGTTCTTCCGCAACATTCTCGTTCTATCCCGCAGGCGGTTTCTACCTCGGTACAAGACTCCGCGGTACATCGAACGTTCACTCCGGTGACACCGTTGCGGTAATCGACAGCCCCAAACTTGCTATCAAGACAGGTTCTTGGGCAGCAATTGCCGGCGGTTCAAGCCTCGGCGGTACAAACTGCGAACACTCCGGTGACACAGACCTCTACGTTAAGAATGCTGTTGAATCATTCGCTAGAGCTATCCTCGGCAGTTCTTACATTGAAGGTGTTAACGGTAACCACAGCGGTGATACAAAGGTTGCAGTAGAAAACGTAACCATGACTCACACTACTACAATCACCCTTTACGGTGGTTCCATGCTTTCCAGTACATCTGCAGAGCACAGCGGTAACTCTCACGCAATCATCAACAAGTCCGGTACATTCGCTTCGAACGTATACGGCGGTTCTTTCTACAACAAGGCAAACATT
The DNA here is from genome assembly GCA_017441005.1 of Clostridia bacterium. Taxonomy (GTDB): domain Bacteria; phylum Bacillota; class Clostridia; order Oscillospirales; family CAG-272; genus RGIG1995. Next base: position 18,961 of record JAFSAM010000022.1, read on the forward strand.
AAAACCGGTCACACAGGTGATTCCAAGCTTACCGTAAACGGTGCTAATATGAAGTCCGACGGTACGGCTGCTACATACATTCAGGTAAGAAATCACCTCTTCGGCGGTTCCTACATTCAGAATACAAACAACAAGATGACAGGTAACTCTACACTCGAACTTAACAACCTGTTCATGCTTGACAAAGATCATTACAACTTCTGGCTTGCTAAGACTGACGGTACTCAGTCCTTCGGACTCTACGGCGGATCTTACCTCCCCGGTTACGCGGGAGGCTCAGCACCCACATCTGATAAAGCAGGTACAGTAGGTGCATTCTGGGAAACCGAAATGAGCGGTAACTCTGAAATCATCGCTCGCAGCTGTTTATTCGTAAAAACACCTGTAGTAGTCGGTGAAAAAACATACAACATAGCTAACCCCATTTACGGTGGTTGTTATATTGACGGTCACGGTGTAATGTCCGGTGATTCCAAGGTCGTTCTCGACGGTTGGACAAAGATCGATGAAGCAGGCAATATCACCGAAAAAGCAGGCGCAATCAAGACTGCGAATGAAGTTTACGGCGGTTCCAATGTAAACGGTTGGTACAGCATATATACTGATACTGCAGGTACAAGGAACGTTGTTTCCGCAGGTGCTAACACAGGCGCAAACTGCACCGGTGCTTCCGAAGTAATTATCTACGGTCTTGCAGGCGGCGCTGACAATACTGAAACACACGTTTATAAGAAGACTGCAATCGGTACAACAGTATTGGGTGGTTCTTACTACTCCGGTAACCTTTCTGCTGACAAGCAGCAGGTTAAGGATTCTACCGTAACATTGAACGGTACAGTTAACTACGGCGGTACGGTATTCGGTGGTTCCAAGTATGGTAACCTTCCCGACGGTACTATCGTACTCGAAAAGGTTCCTACTACCAAGGTTGTAGTTGAATCGAGCTCAACATACAATAACACTAAGTACGGCGGCTCCTTGTTTAACAAGGGTGGTACTGCGACGGTTTATGCAAACTCCGGTATTATTCTCAAGGGTAAAACCGGCGGTAAATTCTATGCAGGAAGCTCTACAAACGGTGCTACCATTCTTGCTGAAACCCACGGTGATATGTTCATCGAACTTTACGGTTCTGCAAACCTCTACGGTTACTCTTCTCAGAATCTTACACTTGAAACTCACGCATATAACACCACAAGAGTAACTCAGAAGTCCGGTAAGAACGTTCTTAAGTTTGTAGGTGGTATTCCTTCCAACTTCAGTAAGGTTAACGGCATCTCTGCAGAATTCGACGTACTCGACCTCTACAGATTTGACGGTACTGTAAGCACTATTACAGATCGCTACACAGCTCTTAGTGCAACTGTTCCCGCAACTGTATTCAATCCTTTCGTAGACGGTGTAACAGTAACACTTTCCAATAAGAACATTGCAAACGGTACAAAGTTCGCTGACTTCATGCAGGGTCAGACAGTAACCATCGGTGCTGACAGTTATGCTTACGACGAACTCACAGCATTTGATGCTTACACAGAAGCAGACAACGCATTCGACTTCTACACCTACCAGTTTGGAGAAGAGCAGAAGATCGATACTCTCGACGTAATCAATAAGGTTAAGGTTGGCGAAGGTGCAGACAGATCCGCAGAGATCACACTCACCAACACCAGCAGAGACACAGGCCTCCAAAATCATATTTCGGGTACATCCCTTACACTCAGCGACAGCATCGCGATCAATATGGCAGGTAAGAACACATTGTTTGATAACTACACCGACGTAAAGGTAAAGGTTATCTTCAATGGCGAAGAGTACCTCTATGAAGCACCCACAACACAGGGCGACACAACGTTCCAGTATTCGTTTACAAACGTA
>JAFSAM010000023.1 GCA_017441005.1 Clostridia bacterium
CTCGACCTCAGAAATCCCGCTATTCACAACAACATCGTTCTCAGAAGCAAGATCATTAACTTCATCCGCAGACAGATGGAGGGTCTCGGCTTCCTCGAAATACAGACACCTATTCTTACGGCATCCTCTCCCGAGGGCGCAAGAGACTATCTTGTTCCCAGCCGTAAGCACAAGGGTAAATTCTATGCGCTTCCTCAGGCTCCCCAGCAGTTTAAGCAGCTTCTTATGACCTCCGGATTTGACAGATACTTCCAGATCGCGCCCTGCTTCAGAGATGAGGATGCACGTCAGGACCGTTCTCCCGGTGAGTTCTATCAGCTCGACTACGAGATGGCGTTTGCTACCCAGGACGACGTCCTCGAGGTAGGCGAAAACGTACTTTACAATACCTTCAAGCAGTTCTCCGACAAGGAGGTTTCAAAGCCCCCCTTCGTAAGAATTCCTTTCAATGAAGCAATGCTTAAATACGGAACAGATAAGCCCGACCTCCGTAACCCCCTCATCATTTGCGACCTTACAGAGTTCTTCGGCGGTGTTGACTTCCCGATATTCAAGGGCAAGCCTGTGCGCGGTATCGTTGCCGACTGTCAGGGCAAATCCAAGAAGTTCTTTGAAGATTCTCTTAAATTCGCTACAAGCATCGGTATGAAGGGTCTCGGATACCTCACCCTCGCAGGCGAAGAGTATAAGGGTCCTATCGCAAAGTTCCTTTCCGACGAGCAGAAGGTCGAGCTCAAGACGATTACCGGCATTAAGGACGGCGAGACCGTATTCTTCATTTGTGATGCACCCGCAGTTGTAAACAAGCTTGCCGGCGAGATCAGAACATGGCTTGGAAACGAGCTCGATATAATCAAGAAGGACAGCTTTGAATTCTGCTATATCGTTGATTTCCCGATGTACGAGTACAACGAAGAAGCGAAGAAGATCGACTTCACACACAATCCCTTCTCGATGCCTCAGGGAGGCTTGGAGGCACTCAACACCAAGGATCCTCTCGACATATTTGCATACCAGTATGACATCGTATGTAACGGCGTTGAGCTTTCCTCGGGCGCTGTACGTAACCACAATCCCGACATTATGCAGAAGGCGTTTGAGATCGCAGGTTATGGCGAAGAGGATATAAAGAGCAAGTTCGGCGCACTATATACGGCATTCTCGTTCGGTGCTCCCCCTCATGCCGGTATGGCTCCCGGTATAGACAGAATCGTTATGCTTATTGCAAACGAAGAAACTATCCGTGACGTAATCGCATTCCCCTTAAACGGTAATGCACAGGACGTAATGATGGGTGCTCCGGGAGAAGTAACGGAACAGCAGCTTCGTGAGGTTCATATCAAAGTCAGAGACTAAACAAGGGAGGTCTTGTTAATGGATAGAGAAATATTGCGTAGGCTTGAGAAGCTTAACCAGCTTCAGCTTACCGAAGAACAGAAAGACAGCTTTCTGGCATTTTACGCTAAACAGACCGAGGAGATGGCAATTCTTGATTCGGTTGATACAGAAAGCGTAGAAAGAATGGTTCACGTTATGCCCATATATACGGTAGTGCGTGAAGATAAAGTTATTAAAAAGTATTCGAGAGAAGACCTGCAGAAGGGCGCTCCCGAAACCACAGAGGGCTACTGGCAGGTACCCCGTTTGGTTGAGTAAGGGAGGAATACGAAGATTATGGAATTGTATTTGGCAAAACAGGACGGTCAGAAGGGCAAGAAAATTGCCCTCGACGATATGATACTTACAAAGGATATGCCTACCACCGCAGGCTCGAAAATGCTTGAAAACTATATGAGCCTTTTTGATGCCGAGGTTGTCGAAAGACTTACCGCATCCGGCTATGCAATAGGCGGAAAGGCAAATGTGGGTGAGATGTGCATCGACCTTCTCGGCGAGACCTCGTATTACGGGGCAGTCGAAGGTGAAGACGGTACACTGATGACAGCATCCGCAATGCTCGTTAAGAACGGCGAGGCTGATGCGGCGATAGGTCTTGATGCAAACGGAACGCCCAGAAGAGCAGCTGCTCTTAACGGACTTGTCTGCATTAAGCCCACGTACGGTACTGTAAGCCGTTTCGGTACGGTTTCGATCGCTTGCTCGGGCGAGACCGTAACAGTTACAGCAAACGACGTATCGACCGCAAAGAACGTTTTGGATGCGATCGTCGGTCACGATGACAAGGATGGCACGAGCCTTCCCGAGGAAAAGTGCGCAAAGGTAAAGGCAGCTGAATTTGTGCCTGCAAAGAGAGTAGCTGTTGCAAGATCCTTGACAGAATCGGCAAGCGAGGCTATTAAGCAGAAAATAGCTGATGCAGTAGATGCATTCAAGGCAAACGGAATCGAGGTCGTCGAGATAGATGACAGCCTCCTTTTGACCGCAAAGAACGCATGGAATATTCTTATGTCTGCCGAGCTTTGCAATAACGTTTCGCGTTATGACGGCGTAAAATACGGCTACAGAACAAAGAATTACACTACCATCGACGAGCTTTACACAAACAGCCGTACAGAGGCTTTCGGCGAGCTTTTGAAGACTGCTATCCTCTTCGGATCGGAGACACTTTCCGATTATAACTATATGAAGATGTACGATAAGGGACTCAGAATCCGCCGCGTACTTTCTGAAAAGTTTGACGAAATTTTTGAGTCATTTGATGCAGTTCTTATGCCCGCAAGCGCAAAGAGCGCATATACTAAGGCTGATACCGAAGAAAACAAATATATTGCTTATGACGAAAACCTGTATACAGCACCCGCAACCATTACCGGTGTTCCCGCAGTTATTGCAGGCGGTGTACAGCTTTTGGGTAAGGCGTTCAGCGAAAACGTTTTGCTCGATCTTGCAAAGAAGTTGGAAGGAGCTGGTAAGTGATGGCAACTAAATACGAGACGGTCATCGGTCTTGAGGTTCATATAGAGCTTGCGACCGAGTCAAAAATATTCTGTTCCTGCTCGGCTAAGTTCGGCGGTGAACAAAACGATCACGTATGTCCTGCGTGCTGCGGTATGCCCGGTATGCTCCCCGTTGTAAACAAGCACGTTGTCGACCTCGGTATGACGGCGGGTATGATGCTCAACTGTCATATCAACAGAGTAACTACTTTTGATAAAAAGAGCTATTATTATCCCGACCTTCCGTGCTCATATCAGACAACACAGTGGTTTGCTCCCGTTGCCGTAAACGGCACGGTTCGTATAAACACCTCCAAGGGCGAAAAGGATATAAGGATCAAGCAGATACACATGGAGGAGGACGCAGGTAAGCTCGTTCACGATGACTGGACGAACACCACCTTCGTTGACTTCAACCGTACATCCGTTCCGCTTATCGAGATCGTAAGCCAGCCCGACCTTTCGAGCGCCGAAGAGGTCGTTGCATACCTCGAAAGACTCCGTTCGTTGCTCCGCTTTGCCAAGGTTTCCGAATGCCGTATGGAGCAGGGCTCAATGCGTTGTGACGTAAACCTTTCGGTAAGACCCGAGGGTAGCAAGGTGCTTGGTGTAAGAACGGAAATGAAGAATATGAACTCCATTTCGGCGATCGAGCGCGCGATCGAATACGAGACGGCAAGACACATCGATGCTATTGAAAACGGCACAGAGGAGCTTGTGCAGGAGACTCGCCGTTGGGACGATATAAAGGGTAAGAGCTTTGCAATGAGAAACAAGGAAACAGCGGGCGACTACCGTTATTTCCCCGACCCCAACGTAATGCCCGTATGCATCGATGACGAGTGGTATGACGGCATTAAGGCGACGCTTCCCGAATTCCCCGAGGTTAAGAGAGAAAAGTATATAAACGAGCTCGGACTCGGCGAATACGATGCAGACCTTCTTACCGAAAGCCGCGCACTTTGCGACGTTTTCGAGGCGGCTTATGCCGAGAGCAACCTTGCAAAGGAATCTGCAAACTGGATCATTTCCAACTGTATGAAGGTTTTGAACAGAAAACAGATGACTCCCGATATGCTCAACATAGACGGAAAATCGCTCGGAAAGCTCATCAAGCTTGTTGCTGACGGCAAGGTCGGTAACGCAAACGCAAGAAAGATTCTCGACGAGATGTTTGAAAACGATATCGATCCCGAAAAGTATGCTACCGAAAACGGATTTATCGTATCAAACGATACCGGCAGAATTCAGGACGTTATCAATGCTGTGGTTGCCGCTGATCAGAAGTCGGTTGCCGACTTTAAGGGCGGTAAGGAAAAGGCTTTGATGGCACTGTTCGGCAAGTGTATGAAGGAATTGAAGGGTAACTGTGACCCCGCAGTTCTCCGTGAGATGCTTCTTAAAACAATTCAGTAAAAAAACAAGGAGTGTGCTTTTATGCACACTCCTTTTTGTCATTTTAGTGAGTTTTCTTATAATCTGCAATTTCCTCGATTAGTACAGTGAGTCGGTTGATGCAGTGTATGATCTCGTCTTTATATATGTATTCTATCTTTTTGTGACCGCCCGAGCCGTGAGGACCTAAATGGTCGAGGCAAATTACCCCTTCATCAGCAATAAAGTTGCCGTCGGAGCATCCGCCCTTCATGGGATTGACAGAGAAATTAAGTCCCAACTTTTCGTAAAATACTTTTTTTACTCTTTCGAGGTATTCGTCCATGCCGGGGGCAGGGAGCATAGGTGTTCTGCAAGCAACCCTTTCAAATTCAACTGTCACTCCGTTTATATAGGGCGACTCGGAAAGGGACTTCATCTTGCTTTCAAATTCCTCGAACTGTGATTTATGTGTAACCCTGATATTGACCGTCATTTCCGCAAGGTCGGGAACAACGTTGCCCGCTCTTCCGCTCGAGCATATACCGGGATTTACGGAAAGACCTGTTTCTTTGTTGTTGAGCTTATGCAATTCGACTGCCCATCTTCCCATTTCGACAAGTGCGTTTGCATTAGGCTGTTCCAGAATGTGACCTGCGTGGCAGGCAAGACCGTGGAACGTGATCTTGTAGGTTGCAGTACCCTTGCGCATTATTGTGTGCTGACCGTCGTTTTTTCCACCCTCAAGAATGAAGGCATAGTCTGCCTTGCGGGCAAAACTACGGGTAAGCTGCTCTGTGTAACGGCTGGAGATCTCCTCGTCACAGTTCATAAGAATACCGATCGAAAGAGAATCGTACGTCTCCTTTGAAAGCTCGCGCATTATATAAAGCATAGACAGTGTGCCTGCCTTCATATCGGAAATGCCGGGACCGTGAGCAAGCTCGCCCTCAATGCGGAACGGATATTCCTTTGAATAATCGACGGGCTGAACGGTGTCTATGTGTCCCATCATAATTACATCGTAATGAGTGGGATTTTCCTTGTTGCTGATTTCAAGAAAATCACCGGTTTTGTCATTTATAAAATGTCTTTTTACAAAAAGTCCTTGTTTTTCTGCTATTGACTGATAGAAGTCGACGCATTTGTTTAGCCCCACCGGGTCATAGGAGTTGCTGTCGATGCTGACAACTGTTTTTAGATCATCAAGAAATTCGTTTAAATCAAACATTTGGATATCTCCTTTGGTATTGAGGTGTTATCTTCCCAAAATTATATCATTTTTAAAAAAGTATGTCAAGAAAACTTGCATAAAACTTTGTTTTATGATAGAATAACCACAATAAAAGAAGGAAACGGTAGGGAAAAATGGCGTCGGTAGTTTTAAATGCGTACAGAGTGGAAGAAATGCAGTTCAAAAACGTTCTTGAAACGGGAATACAGATCAAGCTGGAGAATAAGTACAGCTTCAATGTAAAATATGATAAAGAGAATAAGTGTGTCGGTGTTTTTTCGGTCGAGGTATACGATAAGAATAATCCCGACAAGTTTTATGCAAAAACACGCATCGCGGCTTTTTATACCTTTACTGAGGGAATGAACAAGGATACGATACATAGGGAGGCATTCAAAGAGATGTTTCCTTATGCAAAGTCTCTTATTACTACCATTACCGCAAACGGCGGTGTACCGCCGATCGTTCTCCCCGGCGTCGATATAGATTCACAAAGCATTTACAGATTTGATCTGGGAAACAAGAAATAAAAAATGCCTGATTTTTTCAGGCATTTTTTAGTTATTCGTTATTTTGGGCGGTCAGATCGCGCAACTTATCCATTCTTTCATCGAGCTCTGCGGAAAGTTTGGCGCAGTATAAAAGCTCATCTGCCATTTCCTTGGTATATTCAAAGCTTTTTTTATACCGAAGCTGGTGCTCGAGACTTGCCCAAACGTCCATTGCTATGGTACGGAGCTGAACTTCGACTTTCATCTGTCTCTTTTCATGAGCCAAAAAAATCGGAACCGTAATAATAAGGTGAAGGCTTCTGTATCCGTTCGGCTTGGGGTTTTTGATATAATCCTTGTACGAAACAAGTGTGATGTCATCCTGCTTGAGCAGAGCATCGGCAAGCATGTATACATCGTCGGGGAAAGAGCATACGACTCTTACGCCGGCGATATCGTTCAGATGTTCTTCTACAGACTCGACGGAAAAAGCAAGGCCTTGTCTTTCCATCTTTTCTTTGATACTTTGGAAGCTTTTTAAACGCGATTTGATGTCGTTGATCGGATTTCTGTCGTGTTTGAGACTGAATTCAACGTCAAGTACATTGAGTTTAGTTTCTATCGACATCATAGCACATTTATAATAAGCCATAAGCTTTGAAAAATTATAAAGGTGGTTTTCCGAAATGGGGCGGAGCTTTTCTTCAAAAAGCTCCCTGATCTTTTCTTTGTCGATATTTTCTTCCTCCAGATAGAGTTCTATTTCTTTTTTTAGGGGATTTTCGTTTTCCATATTACTCCTTTCTGTGAGAAGAGGATCAATTTGAAATTAGCTCGTATACGTAGAATTGACCGTTGATGTTTTTTAAATAGAGAGTGAAATCGATCGGGAAGTTGAATCTATCTGCCGCATTCCACGTTCTCAATACGTAGTGGTTGGATTTATAGCGAATAGAAAAGGTGTTTTCGTCGTAAACATAGTACTCGGACAGTTCGACGTCAGAGAATTCATAGCTTACGTGAGGGGTATACCATCTTGTTTCTGTAATCAGTAGATTTTGATAGGGCTTTGCCGTTGTATCAAAAAACTGTGAAACGTTATAGATCGAAGCATCGAGAGTAACGTATTTTGCATACGTTTGGGTTGCATTGATTACCCTCGTTTTAATCTCGTCCGGAATATCGTCGTATACTATCTGCTCGACGTAGATCTTTTCTTTTTCGTCATAAACAAGTGTGCTTTCTTCACCGAAGCGGTTGACCACCTTGAGCTTGGGGGCTAAAAGAAGCCCGTCGATCTTGTATTCTCGGAGCATGATTCCGCTTACTCCATCGGGAACTCGCTTGCACGATTCTGTTGTTATATTGTCGGTGGTTATATATGAATCATTAGTCTCAATTCCGTTAACGTAGAGCTTGCTTGTTGTGTACAGTCTTACGGAAACGGACTCGTTTTTTTGATAAAATGTAGAAACCGAATCGAGCATCCAGGTTTCTTCAGGAGTTTGTGCATCCGGATTTTTTGTCAGTATAAAGTCAGCAAACTTGACCTTGTCGGCGGCTACTGTGTATTTTTTGTCATCACCGAGTCCCATAGATACCTCTCTGTAGATTATCTCTTTATCCTTATACTGATTTTCCATATATTTTACAAAGTCGTTTTTGTTTTCAAACTCGGAAAGCTCGATCTCCTGCATATCGTAAAGAACGTCGAATCTGCAGGGGGAAAAGTATTCTTCAAAAACTTCTTCTGCTTTGTATACCTCACGCGAGCGTTCGTAAACGTCGAGTGTCTTGTAGAGTGAATCAAGACCGAGCCAGATCGCAATTCCGGCACCGATTACAGCAAGAGAAAAAATGGAATAGAATATAATGGTACCGACTTTGGAGGATTTTGGTTTTTTAAATTTCTGACGTGCCATCGAATCACTCCCTTACCATAAAAAATGTTGGCATTCTGCGAGGACCGTAAAGGGAAGAGCTTACGTTGATAGCTTCTCCCTTGTAGTACATGTGTGTCGACGAGCCTCCGTCAAGGTTTGCGGCATTTACCGCACCGTATTCGACCATAACGTCAATAATATCGGCGTAGGACGCACCAAGGCTCGTGTTCATTCTTCCGTCTGCGCAGAACAGAAGTACAGCACCGTCCGCCCTCTGTCCAATTGCGGTTCTGGGGTTAAGGCTGCCCGAAGCACCGTTGATCTGGGCGGGTTCGCCGTTTACTATAAGAACGGGACCAAAGCAAACGCAGTCGCGGATGCCTGCATCAAGTGCCTGCTGTCCCGTCATATTTCCTACCATAAGGACGTTGTCTTTATTGAAGCCTATGACTCCGGTGTAATAGGAGTATCTGTCGCCCCAGAGAAGCTCGCCTTTGGAAATGGTAAGGCCGAGAGGCACATCGCCCGTGCCTGCACCGCCGACGTCGGGGAAGCCTCCTCCGTTTACTGCGGCGATAGCGCCCTCTTTTTTCATTGCATCAAATATCTTAAGGCCGGGCTTGCCGCTTCTGAAATCACTTGAGGTAGCGACGTATACCTTGGAGGGATCGCGAACGATCATAAGATAACCTCTGTAGGAGTCTCCCTTTATATTAATGATCTTAATTCCGTCGGGATAGTCTGCCCATTCATCGTTGATCTCGGGATTTTGAGTATTTTCGGGAGGCGGGATGACAACAAGACCGGGGTCTGTGATCTCGTTTGAGTCAACGACTGCATTGGAATCGACAATCTCATTTATTTTTTCTTCGCTGAAGAAGAGCCTCGGAACCCATTTTGTTGCACTTGCTTCAAGGGTGGAGTTGACAAGTCTGTCTCTTGCATCAACGCTGGGACCTTTGAATACTATAGCGCAAATACCGTAGAGTGCTCCCACAATGAGTAATATTAAAGTTAACAAACAGAGAAGAGTACGCCTGATAATACGTCCGGCAAGACCGGATGCTTTTTTGGGATGTCTTCTCTTGAGCTTTTTCTTTTTAGTTTCCGTTTTAATCAAATCCTTTCAGTCCATTACCTCATATTATAACATAAATCTGTTGATAAGTTCAAGTGTTTACGTGAATAAATATATAAAATAATATAAATAAATTTGTTCTTGTCAAAAAAACACTAAAAAAAGACATAATCACAAATTTTGATGGATGATAATGATATTATTCTATTGACTTAGACATGCTGTTGCTGATATAATTGAAATATATTAATGATCGAAACGAGGTAGCATAAATTATGGAAAAATTCGATTTAAAAATAATATCGGGACTCGAAAAATGTTTCATCGATCAAAGCATTGAAGAAAAGAAGCAGATCAAGAGGATCTCAATGCTTGCAAACGAGAGACTTAGCTTCCAGCTTGCTTTTTCTGCAGAAACACCGCTTTACAGAAGATGTGCATTCAAGTGCAATCTCGAGCTTGAATCCCCAATTAGGGAATATATCAAGCTTGAATCGGTCGAGCAGGTACCGGTAAAAATGCCTGTATATAAAGATCAGAACGACGACAATTATTTGAGAAAGGAGCCGGGGCTTTATCCAGACTTGCTTTTGCCCTTTGTTCTTGAAAGAGAGAATAATCTTATCTTTGTTCAGGATGAGTTGCGTTCAATATTTGTTACCGTATTGTGTAAGGACGGTATAAAGGCGGGAGAATATCCGGTTAAATTCAAGGCCGTATTTGAAGGCAGAGTGTTGGCAGAGGCCGAGATCGTCGTTGAGGTAATAGGCAAAAAGACAGAGGATCTTTCTATTTATCATACCGAGTGGTTCTATACAGACTGTCTTGCGCAGTATTATAACGTCGAGGTGTGGTCGGAAAGACACTGGGAAATTATAGAAAATTACGTTAAGGAAGCTGTAGACAGCGGTGTAAACACACTTTTGACCCCTCTCCTTACCCCTCCGCTCGATACACTTGTGGGCGGCGAAAGATTAACTACACAGCTTGTTGATGTTACCTTAACAAACGGTAAATACAGCTTTAATTTCGATAAGGTAGGCAGATGGATCGAGCTTTGCGACAGATGCGGCATTAAGTTTTTTGAAATCAACCACTTCTTTACCCAGTGGGGGGCAGAGCACGCACCCAAAGTAATGGCAGATGTAGACGGCGAATATAAAAAGATATTCGGCTGGGAGACCGAGGCGGCAGGTAAAGAGTATACGGAATTCCTCCACAGCTTCCTCGATGCATTGATTCCCTATCTCAAGGAAAAGGGTGTAGATAAGCGTTGCTTCTATCACATTTCCGATGAGCCGCGTGCAGAGCATCTTGAAAATTACAGCAAGGCAAGAGCTGTTGTAACCGAAAAACTCAAGGGTTACACTATCATAGATGCACTTTCAAACTATGAGTTTTACAAAAACGGTGTCGTTGACTGTCCTGTTCCGGGCAGTAACCATATTGTCCCTTTTATCGAAAACAAGGTTCCGGGACTTTGGGTATATTACTGTTGCTCACAGAACGTAGAGGTTGCAAACAGATTCGTTTCAATGCCGGGATCGAGAATCAGAATAATCGGTGCACAGATGTATAAATTCGATATAAAAGGCTTCCTGCATTGGGGCTTCAACTTCTGGAACTGCCGTTATTCGGTCAAGCCGGTTAATCCTTTCCTTGAAACCTGCGGCGAATACTTTACTCCCGCCGGCGACTGCTTCCTGGTTTATCCTGCGCAGGACGGCACAGCATATACTTCTCTTCATTGCCGTCAGTTCGGTATGGCACTTGAGGACCACAAGGCTATGATGCTTTGCGAATCGCTTATTGGCAGAGAGAAGACCCTGGCGGCTGTCGAAGAGGGAGCAGAGGGCTTCACCTTTACTCAGTATCCGATGGACGAAGAATATCTCCTCTCTATGAGAGAAAGAATAAACGGTCTTATAAAGAATGCATAAATTTTTATGGCGGTGTAAAAAAACACCGCCATATTTTTTGCACTAAAAAAGCCAAGCAGAAAATGCTTGGCTTTTGTGTGTTATCATTATGCCTGCTGGCTGTAGTTGGGCGCTTCCTTGGTGATGCTGATATCGTGGGGATGGGATTCTCTGAGACCCGCACCTGTTATTCTTACGAACTTGGTGTTGACCTTGAGAGAGGGAATATCCGCACAGCCGCAGTAACCCATACCGGAACGGAGACCGCCTATAAGCTGGTATACTGTATCTGCGAGAGGACCTTTATAGGGAACACGACCTTCAACGCCCTCGGGAACGAGCTTGTTAGCCGAGCTGCCTTCCTGGAAGTAACGGTCCTTCGAGCCCTTTTCCATAGCGGCAAGCGAACCCATACCGCGGTAGACCTTGAAGCGTCTGCCCTGATAGATCTCGCTGTCGCCGGGGGATTCCTCGCAGCCTGCAAAGAGAGAACCGATCATAATGGCGTCGGCACCTGCGGCAATAGCCTTGGGAAGGTCACCGCTGTACTTGATACCGCCGTCTGCGATAACGGGAATGCCGTATTTCTGTGCAACCTCTGCAGCATCGCTGATCGCGGTAATCTGGGGAACACCGATACCTGCGACTACACGAGTGGTACAGATAGAACCGGGTCCGATACCTACCTTGATCGCATCAGCACCTGCTTTGATGAGGTCCTCAGCAGCCTCTGCAGTAGCAATGTTGCCCGCACAGATCTGTGCTTCGGGGTATGCCGCCTTGATCTTCTTAAGGCAGTTGATTATGTTCTGAGAATGACCGTGAGCCGAGTCGAGAACCAAAAGGTCTGCGCCTGCGGAAAGGAGAGCCTCAACTCTGGTGAGAACGTCGGCTGTTACACCGATAGCCGCACCGCAGAGAAGTCTGCCGCTTGCATCCTTCGCTGAGTTGGGATACTTGGTAGCTTTTTCGATATCCTTAATGGTAATAAGTCCGGAGAGCTTGCCGTCTTCATCTACCAAGGGGAGTTTTTCGATCTTGTGTTTGCGAAGGATCTCCTGTGCCTCGGAAAGGGTAGTACCCTTCGGCGCGGTAACAAGGTGCTCCTTTGTCATTACCTCGCTGATCTTGATATTGAAATCGGTGAGGAATCTCATATCACGGTTGGTGATAATGCCGATAAGCTTCTTGTTTTCGTCGCAGATCGGAACACCTGAAATGCGATACTTGCCCATAAGCTCATTTGCTTCATATACGTAGTTGTCGGGAGAAAGGTAAAAGGGATTTGTGATTACGCCGTTTTCGCTTCTCTTAACGCGCTCAACCTCGTCGCGCTGTCTTTCGATGGTCATATTTTTGTGGATGATGCCGATGCCGCCCTCTCTTGCCATTGCGATTGCAAGACCGGATTCGGTTACGGTGTCCATTGCGGCGGACAAAAGCGGAATATTAAGCTTGATCTTCTTGGTAATGTAGGTTTCCAGCTTAACTGTGTTGGGAAGAACGTCGCTTTTTGCGGGGATGAGCAAAACGTCATCAAAGGTAAGTCCTTCTTTTGCAAAACGGTTGTTGGTCATAGGTCTTTCTCCTTTTTGTATTCTAAACATATTTTAACCTAAGAAATACATCTTTTATTAACTATTAATTTTACACTAAACTCTAAAAAATGTCAATATGGTATATTAAATTTGTGTAAGCTATTTTTTTATAAATAGTTCATACAAGCATTTCCTAAGTCTGTAAAGAAGGAGAGTTCATTTCCAAATGGAGCATCTCTGTGTACAAAACAACGAAAAATGGAAATATTAATCCTTAAAATTACCAATTGTGTTGACAGGTGTAAAATTAAAATGTATTATGAGTCTAAAGGGGAATATTGCCCCCCGCGAAAAATATGATTTACAGATATTTACGGAGGAGTAATTATGGAGATCATTAAAGAAGGAATAGTATTCCAAAAAGAAGACGGACCTTTCCGTTACAATGCTTGGTCGACCGTTTGCCGCGACAAGGCAGGCAAGCTTTATACTGTTTGGTCCGGAGAAAGAGTACAGCACGTATGTCCCTTCGGCAAGAATCTTATGTCGGTGAGCGAGGACGGCGGTGAGACGTGGAGCTGTCCTATGATAATTAACGACACCTGGCTCGACGACAGAGACGGCGGTATCTGTGACCTCGGCGACGGCAAGCTTATTATGTCGTATTTCCACAACAACAAGGGTGTTTATTTAAACCAGCTCGAAAGAATCGAAAAGGGTACAGAGGAATATTCGAAGGCAATGACTATGGCATACGTCGACGAATATAACAGAATGCCCGACGGTGAATTTTACAATGCGGGCTCTTATACAAGACTTTCAAGAGACGGCGGTAAAACCTGGGAAAAGGCGAATGAGGCACCTGTAACATCACCTCACGGTCCCATTCTTCTTAGCGACGGCAGACTTGTATGGCTCGGAAGAGGAATCGGAAAAGATACCTACAGAGATACTGTTTTCTTTGCGGAAAGCTTGGATTACGGAAAGACCTGGAATATAATTTCCGAGATCGATCGTCCCGACGACATGGTCTACAATGAAGGAAAGGGCAAGGAGCTTTTGTACTGCGAGCCTGATGTTGTAGAGTTGCCCGACGGCACGTTGCTCGGCTCGATCAGAATTCAAACTAAGATCAGCGGTGACAACACATATACAATGTACAACACCTTCAGCTATGACGGCGGTAAGACATGGACAAAGGTAGAAGATACAAAGATAATTGGTGCTCCCCCCCATCTTCTTTTGCTGAAAGACGGCAGGATCGTCAACACATACGGCAGACGTGAGATCCCTCACAGCATCCGTGGAGTAATAAGCGAGGACGGCGGCAAGACCTGGAGCGAAGAGTTTACCCTTTCGGAGTGTCCGAACAGAGACCTCGGTTATCCTTCCACAGTAGAGCTTGATGACGGTACTTTGCTTACTGTTTATTACAAGATCGTACCTCCCGCAACAAAAACTGCTATATGCTATACAAAGTGGAGAATATAAGTTTTTATATTCGGTAAAGTGACATAACATTATAAAAGTGTAGAGGATCATAACTAAAGAATTGTATTTCTGAAGCTTTGATCCTCTAATTTTTGAAATCTATTTTTTGATCGGAGCAACTTACAATGGGCAACCAATATATTTGTGAATTAAACAACAGTAAGCTTACAGTCGGAAACGGACTTTTTTGTCTTACCGAAAGCGGAGTAGATTCTTATACTTCGGAAAAGTGTGATAATAGCGGTCTGTCGGCTGAGTTTTTGAAGGTCAAGGCGACATTTGGTGACACATCAAGAACCTATAGCATTTGGGAGGGAGTGCCCGCAGTCGAGATAGGCGGTTGCAACGGTATTTTTACATATCCGTTGAAGGGCAATAACTACACGTTACGCGCAATAAAGCTTTATGCCGTCACAGACTATCACGATGATTTCACCGACGAGACCGTACACTGTATGTTCCGCGGAAAGCTCTCGAAAAAATACGGCAACATTTTCTTTTTGGACGATCCCTTGACAAAAGAGTCGGCGGTGTTTATTTCTACGGCACCCGACTATGCCAAGGTTAGCCTCGAAAGCGATGAAGGAACGGTCAGGATCGACACCTGCGGTTACTCGATCGTAGTCGGAAAATGCAAAACGACTGACAGCGAGGCATTGTGCCGCCTTTGGTACAGACACAAATGCAAGCCGACCGAGCTTTACACAATGGCAAACACCTGGGGTGATTACAACGCGTGGAGATGTGTTGCCGACGATTTCATAAAAGCGGAGATCGACGCTTCCTCAGCCATCGGACTTGACACATTACAGATCGACGACGGATGGCAGACCGGCAATACGGACGATCCGACGATCCGCGATGAGAAAAACAGAAGGATATTCTTGAACGATTTCTGGGAGCTCAAAAAGGAAAAGTTCAAAAACGGTATGGAAGAAATGCGAGACTATGCCGCAGATAAGAACGTAAAGCTCGGACTTTGGTTTGCTCCCGACAGTCAGCATTGCTATACCCGTCTCGAAAGAGATATAGCCGTTTTGAAAAAGGCGTATGACGAATGGAATATGCGCTATTTCAAATTTGATATGCTGTACGTTGAGAATATGGAGATGTACAAGGCATTTGAAGAGATGCTTCGCCGCGTTTATTCATTCGGTAATGACGTTTTTGTCCAGCTCGACGTAACAAACGGTATAAGAAACGGATATCTCGGCGTAACGCAGTACGGCAGGATCTTTGCGGAAAACCGTTACCTAAAATTGAGGACGTATTATCCTCACAGAACGCTGCACAATCTCTGGAATATCAGCAAATACATTCCTGCATTCAAATTTCAGTTTGAGCTTGTAAATCCAACTCTGTTTCCCGAGTCATACGATGCTGATGATGAATTGGCACCTGCAAAGCATGATATGGACTATCTCTTTGCGATTGCAATGATGTCAAATCCCTTGTTCTGGATGGAGGTGCAGTTCCTTCCCGAAAAACAGATAAACGAGCTTAACAGAGTTTTCCCCGTATGGAAGTCGATACGGAATGAGCTTGCAAATGCCGACGTTGTTCCCGTAGGTGATTGTCCCGATGGAAGTGCCTTTACCGGATTTGTGGCAAAGGTTTCGGATGAAAAAGCTTATTTGCTTGCCTTCAGAGAGGTTAATGAGGATGACTTCTTTGTATTCAATATAGGAAAATCTGTAAAATTTGCCAATACACTTGCATCAAACGGCAATATCAGATATAATATCGTGGGAGATAAGATCGAGGTCAAGTTTGACAAGATGCGTTCTTATGCCTTGATAGAGCTCCGATTCTGATTATAAAAAGAGGCTGTTTTTTGCAAGATGTTAAATAGTTTTATTTACAGTTTTAATTCAGTAATGCCGCTTGTGCTTTTGGTCGTTTGCGGTATGTTTTTGAAGAAGATCAAATTCCTTGACGGAAGGTTTTGCGATATTGCCGATAAATTGGTGTTCAATGTAGCCCTTCCGATGGAGTCGGTCAAATCCCTCAGCCAAGAGGACTTCGGTGTGATATTTTCCTCGGAAAACTTAAGGGTAAATTTATTCTTTTTTGTCGGAATAGTGGTCGCCTTCGTGATTTTGTGTGTCTGCGTTGTCTATGGACTGAAAAGCAATCCGCAGAGAAGCGTGTTCGTGCAGGGCGCTGTAAGAGGCAACTATGCAATATTTGCTCTTCCTTTGGCGGGCAATATGTTCTCGGATGCGGGAACAAGGGCGGCTATTATGCTTCTTCCCGTTGTTATCATAATGTATAACTTTCTGGCGGTAATTGCATTCAGTATATTTGCTCCTTCCGACGACGAAAAGAAAACTGTAGGTCAGATTATTTGGCGAATAGCAAAATCTACGGTGAAAAATCCGCTGATAGTCAGTATCCTTGTTGCACTCGCTCTGTCGTTTTTGCGTTCGGAAACAGGGGTCGAAATGCCTGAATTTATGATGAGTACCGTCGGCAAGATCGCCGCCTTGGCAGTTCCGCTTTCGCTGATCAGTATAGGTGTAAGCTTTAACCCGGCCACTTTGAAAAACGGACTCGGAATTGCTATCTGTTGTGGTATCGTCAAAAATATTGCTTTGCCGGCTGTGGCATTGACTGTCGGTATTCTGATGGGATTCAGAGGAATTCCCTTGACAATGATACTTCTTTCGTTCGGCGGTCCTACCGCTGTATCGAGTTACATAATGGCAAAGAATATGCACGGCGACGGAGAATTGGCAAGCAAGATTCTTGTACTAACAACGATATGCAGCCTCGGCACTATGTTTATGTTCATATTCTTGCTTAAGCATTTTGCATTTATTTAAAAAAATTGAGAGACATACAGTGCAGTATGTCTCTTTTTTATAGCATATAAAAAAATTTGATATATGTGTATGGATTTTTGTCTTGACTAAAACAAGGTGTTTGATGTAGAATAAACACAATAAAAGATGTCAGAGGTTTTGATATATATGCGTATTGAAAGATTTGATAATATTTTGGAATATTTAAAAATAAAGGGAAATGCATCGTATTCCGAGCTTGCAAAGCTGCTTGACGTATCGGTCGATACCGTAAGACGCGATCTTTTTCTTATGGAAGAAAAGGGGCTTGTAAGAAAGGTGCGCGGTGGCGTGGTTATATGCGAAGACGATCCCGGCAAAAAGAGTTTTGGGGTAAGAAGCAATCTCCACCACGGTGAAAAGATCGAGCTTTGCAACGGACTTGAATCCATAATCAGAGACGGACAGACAGTTGCGTTAAACAACGGCACGACCAATATAGAAGCCGCAAAATACTTATGCAAAAATTATAACAGACTCAATATAATTACAAACAGCCTCGCTGTTTTGGGGTATATGCTCGAGCAAAGAAAATTTAACGTGATCGTCCCCGGAGGTATAGTTGATATTCAGGAAAAGAGTCTGTACGGAAGTCATTGCGAGAATGACATACGCAGTTACAATATAGACATAGCCTTGCTTGCTGTCAATGCTGTTTCAACCCAGAAGGGAATAACCGATTTCCGTTTCAACGAAACGGGAATAATAAACGCTATGCTCGACAGCGCAAAGGAAAAATACGTGCTTGCCGATTCAAGCAAATTTGAGACAGTGTCGTGTGTGAATATTTGTCCTCTGAACAAGATAGACGGCTTTTTGACCGACAGCTTTATAAGTGAAGAGGTTTTGGAAAAATATAAAAGGCTGAACTGCAAGATCTACGTTAACTGAATCAAAACAAAAAAACGTTGGGTGCATATTATTGCACCCAACGTTTTTTTGTTTTATTTGTCAAGATGAACGTCAATTTGCTGATAGGGAATGACGATTCCGTTTTGGTCAAATGCTTTTTTTGTGTTTTCGAGAAGATCGAATTTCAATGCCCAGAAATCCTCGCGCCGACACCATACTCTGAGGGTGAATTCGAGCGAATTCTGCGTGTGATTTGATATTCGGGCGGCGGGAGCGGGATCCTTCAGCGCCGCCTCGTGACCGTTTACGGTTTCAAGGATGACGCTCTTTACTTTTTCAATGTCGGAGTCATATGCAACGGAAAAAACTATGTCGAGTCGTCTTGTAGGCTCTGCCGAATAGTTTGTGATCGATGAATTCATAAGGTTGCCGTTTGGTATGGTGACGTGCTTGTTATCGGGGGTGACCAGGACAGTGTAAAAAATGCTGATCGCTTTTACGGAGCCTGACAAGCCGTCTGCTTCAATGTAGTCACCGACGTTAAACGGACGGAAGATGAGAAGCATGATTCCTCCCGCGAGGTTGCTGAATGCACCTTGAAGCGCAAGACCGAGCGCGACACCTGCGGTACCCAGAATGGCAATAAACGAGGTTGCGGGAACGCCTGCTATAAGGGCGGCTGTAACAATAACGATGGTATACAGCATCACCAATATAAGCGCATTCAAAAACGAATACACACTTGAATCGAGTTTTTTGAAGCCTTGTGAGTTGATTATCTTTTTTGTAATGAACCTTGCAATTTTAAAACCTATAAGAAGTATCAGCAGGGCGATTATTATTTTCAGTCCCGAATTAATAAACGATTTGGTTAGACTGTGCAATATTTCTTCTAACGTTTTATCCATAAGCTACTCCTTTTTTGCAGTATACATCTATCATAATACCAATTCCGATTATTGTCAAGTAAACTATATTTAAACAAAAAAAGACAGTTTTTTCTGTCTTTTTGTCTCCCGAAAACCACGCGTTAGACGCGTGGTTCGAAAAAGGTTAACCGATGAAGAAGAAATAAAAACTCCTTTGTTGTATAATAAGAGAGCGGTCTGCCAACTGCCCCCAAAACAACAAAGGAGGTCATTTAAGA
>JAFSAM010000003.1 GCA_017441005.1 Clostridia bacterium
CCATCATATCAGGGGTAGCGATTACTACGTCGAAATCAAGCCAGTTTTCTTTCTGGATCTTTTCAACGTATTCTTCAGCACCTGCATAGTCAGCGCCTGCATCAAGAGCAGCCTGAACCTTGTCGCCCTTTGCAAATACAAGGACCTTAACGGACTTACCTGTACCGTTGGGGAGAACGATTGCGCCTCTTACCTGCTGGTCAGCGTGACGGGAGTCAACACCGAGACGGATGTGAAGTTCGATTGTTTCGTCAAATTTTGCTTTAGCGGTCTGGCAAACGAGAGAAATCGCTTCGTTTGCGTCATAAAGCTTTGTCTTTTCAAGCAACTTTGTGCTGTCGCTGTATTTCTTTCCCATTTTCATTGTAAAAACCCTCCTTATTCCTCGACTGTGATACCCATACTGCGTGCAGTACCGGCGATCATGCTCATTGCTGCTTCAAGAGAAGCCGCGTTAAGGTCGGGCATCTTTGTTTCAGCGATCTTCTGAACCTGCTCTTTTGTGAGCTTTGCAACCTTTGTCTTGTTAGGTGCAGCAGATGCGGTTTCAATTCCGCAAGCCTTCTTAATAAGAACGGGTGCGGGGGGAGTCTTTGTAATGAATGAGAACGAACGGTCTGCATAAACTGTAATGATTACAGGAATGATGAGACCCATGTCATTCTTTGTTCTTTCGTTGAATTCCTTTGTGAAGTTAGGAATGCTTACGCCGTACTGACCCAATGCAGGACCGATAGGGGGCTGAGGGGTAGCTTTGCCGGCGGGAATCTGAAGTTTGATATAACCTTGAATTTTCTTTGCCATTTCTATACACCTCCGAATGTGGTTCTAATGCGGGAGAATTAAAGTAAAGTAAAAATTTTCTCCCTCCCACGATACACGCAAAATAACTGCGTGCTAAGCAAAGGATGAGATTAATTTATAAAAATTAAACCTCTAAAAGTTCAACGCTGTCTGAATCAAGTTCAACAGGCGTTTCTCTTCCGAAAATAGTGGCCATAACCTTGATCTTTTTCTTATCTTCGGAAATTTCTTCAACTCTGCCGATGAAGCCGACGAGAGTACCGCTCTTGATCTTAACGCTGTCGCCCACGTTATAGTTAAGAGTCTTAGCAACCGTTTCGATGCCGATACTTGCAACTTCTTCGTCAGTTAACGGAACCGGCTTGGAACCGGGACCGACAAATCCTGTAACACCGCGAATATTTCTTACGACGTGCCAGCTCTCATCGGACATGATCATCTTAATGAGAACATAGGACGGGAAGATCTTATTCTCGACTTCCTTGCCGTCCTCACCCTCGCCCTCCTTCACCGTTTCCACGGGAATTACGGAATCAAAGATAAGGTGCTGGAGTCCTCGGTTTTCCACGATTTTTTCCAAATTGGCTTTTACCTTGTTTTCATAGCCCGAGTAGGTGTGTACAACATACCAACACGCCTCACGGCTGATATCATTAAGGTCACTCATAATTAAACCAACTTACTGAGCAAATCCAAAAGCTGGACAAAAACCACGTCAAGACAACCGATAAACGCACTTACAATTACCATTACTACAAGTACGAGACCTGTGTACTGGAAAGTGGTCTTGGGGCTAAGCCATACAACCTTTCCGAGTTCGCTCTTATAATCTTTGAAAAACTTTTTGATTCTTCCAAAGAATCCAACTTTGTTTTTCTTGGGGGCAGCTTTCTTGGACTTTTCTTCGGAAACTTTCTTTTCGTTATCTGCCATTGTGCTACCTCCTTATTTTGTTTCTCTATGAAGAGTATGTTTACGACAGAAACGGCAGTACTTGTTCATTTCAAGTCTGTCGGGATCATTCTTCTTGTTCTTCATAGTGTCGTAGTTTCTCTGCTTGCATTCGCTGCATGCCAGTGTAATTCTAACTCTATTTCCCTGAGCCATTCAGAGACACCTCCCGATAACGGAATACAGGGTATTCCTAAAATTTTATCTCCCTCACACGAAGAAATACGCGACAAAAAAAGACCTCTCCGCAGAGGTAGAACTATTATAGCATGTCCATATCGATTTGTCAACACTTTTTTATTATTTTTATACCCCGTATTTTCCCGTGTTAACTTTATTTAATTATATTTAACTTAAATCTTATTTACATTTGCGTAAATATGGTATATAATATATATTTGACCGAAGATTACCCAATAAAGCTGAAAACGGAGACAAAACAATGCCCGAGAAAAACAGGACTTACGAAGTCAAAATAGACACTATGAATAATTTAGGCTACGGAGTATGCCGAATAGACGGTATGGTCTGCTTTGTCAAGGGCGGAGTAACCGGCGACAGCCTTGAAATCAAGGTCATAAAAGCAAACAAAAACTACTGTATCGGAAGAGTTGAAAGAATACTTGTACCCTCCCCCTACCGTCAAGAGGTCGATTGCCCCGTGTTCAAGCAGTGCGGCGGCTGTGTATTCAGGCACGTCACCTATGAGCACGAAAAGGAGCTCAAAAGATCGTTTGTGGAGGCTGAATTCAAAAAGGCGGGACTTAATATTACCGTAAAGCCAACTGTATCCGCGGATAAAACCACCCGATACAGAAACAAAGCGCAATACCCCGTAAGTGAGAATAGCGAGATCGGTTTTTATGCCGAAAGAACACACAAGGTCTGCGAAACGGACGACTGCCCTCTTCAGCCCGAAGTGTTCGGAAGGATCACGTCTTGTGTAAAGTCGTTTATGAAAAAATACAACATAAGCGGGTATAACGAAGAAACGGGACGGGGCTATATCAGGCACATTTATATAAGATACGGGAAGGTTACCGGCGAAATACAGGTATGCATCGTAATAAACGACGATAAGCTTCCGAAATCAGACAGACTGTGCGAGGAGCTGAAAAATATTCCCGGTGTCAGCTCGATCTGCCTTAACGTAAACAAGAAAAACACAAACGTCATTTTAGGCGAAAAGTATATTCCCCTCTTCGGGAACGAATATATCGAGGACGAGCTCTGCTCATTTAGATTCAGAATATCGCCCGCATCTTTTTATCAGATAAACCACGACTGCACCGAGCTTCTTTATAACGAGGTTTATCGACTTGTTACCCAAGGAAAGTGCGACCGAGTTACCGACCTTTATTGCGGCACGGGAACGATAGGTCTCAGCGTTGCGGGAAGGCTCAGCCGGTGCAAGCTGACGGGAGTCGAGATCGTCCCCGAAGCCATCGAAAACGCAAAGCTCAATGCAAAGCTTAACGGCATAACCAATGCCGAATTCATCTGCGCTGACAGTACGGACACCCAAGATAATATCTTGAATGATTCCGATGTCGTCATACTTGACCCGCCGAGAAAAGGAATCACACAGGAGCTTGCGGACAAGATATCTCAAAGCTCCGTCGACAGGATAGTATACGTTTCCTGCTCACCTGATACACTCGCAAGAGACGTGAAATATTTTACCGAACTCGGATATATCTGCACCGAAGCCACACCGTTTGATATGTTCCCCCGCACAAGCCACGTCGAAACTGTTGTTCTTTTAAGTAGGGAAAAAGCCGACGATTATATTCGCATTTCTGTGCATACAAAGGATTTGAAAACAGGGGAATGATATATGAATTGTCCGAGTTCTGATACTATGTTTCCAACAGAAATAGACGGAGCAAAGGTTTTGTACTATACGCCGCAGGACAACTACGGTGCAATCAAATACCCTAACGGAGAGATTGCGGATTATTTCCGATATCTTGCAATATGCAGATATTCAAATGATGCACAATACTATTTGTTTTGTTGCAACGAATCGTATGAAGTGGCAAGTGACTCTGTTTGGGATAGTTTAGATGAATGTATGAATGTAGCGGCTTCGTCTTACAAAGAAAACATAGTTTGGCATCAAGCAGAATAATTCCAAAAGCAGTCGATTTTCTACTTAAAGAAACAACAGTTGAGACTGTTGTGCTTTTAATTCGGAAAGACGCATCAAAATAATTCAAGGAGTGCAATTATGGAGCTCGTTTTTGTCGAACAAAACCTACTCCGCAAAAAGCTGATTGAAAAGATAAACAAATACCTTGCCTTATCCCCACACAACAGACTAACCCTCGGAATCTGTAAAAACGGAAAGTGTTACGTTTTCGGCAGCCCCGAAGACAACAGTCTACTTTACGATATCGGCTCGGTAACAAAAACAGTTACCGCACATTTGATCTTAAAGCTAAACGAAAGCAAAAAGCTTGATATTAATAAAACTGTCGACAACTACCTCCCTCTTAAATCGGGAAAATATCCCACGATCTATCAGCTGTTGACCCATACTGCGGGATATCACCACCTGACACCGATCGAAATAACTCTGCCTCCGCTTATCGCATTCGGCTATGCAAAAAGAAATCCATATATGAACTGTACCGTAAAAACTGTCACCAAAAGTCTGGAAAGACGCCGCTTTTTCAAGCCAAAGGTGCGATACGGCTACTCGGACTTTGCCTCGGCAATACTTGCTGCGGTTGCAGAATCGGTCACTAAAACGCCATTTTCAATTCTTCTAAAGGATTTTATCAATAATGATCTCGGGCTTAAAGAAACCCATATCGAGCTTGACCCACATAAAAGAAGCCCGCTTGCCGCAAAGGGTAAAAAAACGATTCCCTTCTGGGTATGGAACAATAACAATCCTTATATTGCGGGCGGCGGTGTAATAAGCAACATCGGAGACGTTCTCAAATATATTGCATTGCAGATAGAAAGCGACGAGCCGTATATCATAAATGCACACACGGTATGCAGAGGCTCAGAAGTAAAGAACGACAACCACCTTATGTGCATCGGATGGCACACCTATAAAAACTCAAACCAGCTTTGGCACGTCGGCGGAGTGGGCACCTTCCGCACCTCCGTTATTTTCAACAAGCACCTAAAGCTCGGTGTAGCTGTTTTAGGTAACGCAAAGGGAAAAACTTCCGCAAACGCACACTACATCGCAAAAATGCTCTACAGCGAGCTGAAAAATAACCGAATAAGCTTAAAATAAAAAACGACACGAAAGAGTAAAGCATCTATGAAATACCAAATTGACCACGACCTCCACATACACTCAAGCTTATCTACCTGTTCTCGCGATCCGTTGCAAACAAAAGAATGCATACTGGAATATGCAAAAGAATACGGACTGAAGAAAATTTGCATAACCGACCATTACTGGGACAAACAGATCGACGGCGCATCGGATTGGTACGCCCCGCAGGATTTCGACCACATTTCAAAAATCAAGCCGCTTCCTCAAGAAAACAACATACAATTTATGTTCGGCTGTGAAACCGAACTGAGAAAAGACTTCACCCTCGGTCTGCCCATAAGCAGATTTGACGATTTTGACTTTATTATAATTCCGACGACCCACATGCATTTCAATGGGTTTACCGTAGAAGGCGGCGAAAATGAGGAAGAAAGAGCAAAACTTTGGGTAAGGCGGCTTGACGCTATACTTGATATGCCCCTCCCCTTCCGCAAGATCGGGATCGCCCATCTCGTCTGTCCCTTGATAAACAAGCAAAGCCGAGAAGCATATTTAAAAACCCTGTCGCTCATCCCCGACTCCGATATGGAATATCTTTTCACAAAGGCGGCAAAGCTTGGATGCGGAATTGAAATAAACAAATCCGATATGATTTTTAGCGAAAGCGAAGCCGAAACAGTTTTAAGACCTTTTTATACAGCCAAAAAATGCGGATGCAAATTCTATCTCGGCAGCGATGTACACCAACATCACGGTTTTGAAAAAGTAAAACCAATTTTTGAAAATGCAATAAACCGCCTCGGTCTGCAGGAAACGGATAAATTCCATTTCTAAACACCTCATAAAAAGAAAGCGAGAAAAACTATGTCATTTTTTACGGAAGCCTTTGAGAATATGCCCGAAGAAGCAAAAGAAAGCTTTTATAAAACCGTATTTATGAACGACACCTCGGAATACGCAAGACTGAAGCGTCAGGAATACTATAAATCGGTATTGAAGCACATGGGCGAAAACGTCCGTATAGGTGCAGGGGTAAAGATCGTAAATCCCGAGCTTATATCCATCGGCGACAACGTGATAATCGGTGATAACACCACCATAATCGCACGAGCCGGAAGCGAAATAACGATCGGAAACCACGTTCGTCTTCAGCATAGGGTCTATCTTGACACCGAACGCAAGACGGGCTACATACACATAGGCGACGAGGTATACATCGGCACCGGCACTACCCTCTTCGGTCACGTGGGGCTTGAAATAGGCGAATACACGCTTATGGCGCAAAACATCACACTCACCCCCTATTCACACATTTTCGACGATCCCGACAACGTGATAATCAAGCAGGGCGGTCACTGCGAAAAGGTTACGATAGGAAGAGACTGCTACATCGGAATGGGCGTATGCATAATGTATTCGGGCAACATCGGCGAAGGCTCGGTGATAGGTGCAGGATCGACGGTAGTTAAATCCATACCTCCCTATTCGGTAGCCGTAGGCTGTCCCGCCAAGGTCATAAAAAAGCGCGGTCAGGCAAAGAAATAAACAGGTAAACATAAAATGAAAAAAATCGTAGTTTTGGGAAGTCCAGGATCAGGCAAAACGACGTTTGCAACAAGGCTGCACGAAAAGACGGGCATCCCCCTTTATCACCTTGACCTTATCTGGCACAAGCCCGACAGGACAACAGTATCCAGAGAGGAATTCGACACAAAGCTTTCGGAAATAATGTCGACCCCCACATGGATAATCGACGGCAATTACAACAGAACGGCAGAAATACGCATCATCTCCGCCGATACGGTATTTCTATTCGACCTTCCCGTCGAAGTTTGCCTTGATGGGGCAAGGTCCCGAATAGGCAAAAAACGCCCCGATATGCCCTGGATCGAGGAGACTTTTGACGAGGAATTCAAAAACTGGATAACCGATTTCCCGAAAATTCAGTTGCCACAGCTTTACGAACACATAAAAAAACACAAAGAAAACAAAAACATCATAATCTTCAAAAGCCGCGATGAGGCGGATGACTATTTGAACAGATTACGATAGATAAACATAAAACATTCAGAACATACTTAATAAGAGGAAACAAAAATGATTCAAGATCTCCATGCACATTCATACTACTCCCTCTGCGGCAAGGATGACCCCGAGGTACTTATCAAGGCAGCGATCGACGGCGGAATCGAGCTTTTCGGAATAACCGACCACAACAACGGTATTGGCTTCGGCAATAAGCCCGCAAGAGCCGCCTCCCCCGACGTTGTTCCAAACGAATATAACCCCTATGCACTCAGAAAATACTACGACCATTTAGGTCTGCTACAGGAAAAATACAAGGACAAGATCACACTTTTACGCGGAATCGAGCTTGCCACAAATGAACTCAATCCCGTAGGCAAGATCGTTTTACCCGAAAACGAGGATATATCATACTTCGATTACTGCCTTATAGAGCACATTAATTACGAAGGCTCGATCACCAAAGGAGAGCTCTTCAAGTATGCCGAGCGTTGCGGCTGTCCTTGGGTAGGTGTCGCACACACAAACATGTTCGCTTTTATAAAATCTCGCGGAGAAGACCCCTACAAATATTTCAAAAAAATGGCAGAAAGAAACATTTTCTGGGAAATGAATGTTTCATACGACAGCACCCACAACTACCGTGAACACAGCTATATGCTCGACTTTTTCGCAAATGAAGAACAGCAGGAAATAGTGAGAAAAAGCGGTGTCAGATTAAGCATCGGCTTTGACGGACACAAGGTCGAGGACTATCTTCCCGAAAGGATACGCGACTATTGCAAAAAACTCACCGACTTAAACATCAAGATGGCATTTGAGGATTGACCCCCAAAAAACTTTCTACAAGGAGAAAAGCAAGATGAACGACTTTAACAATAATTATTATACCCCGCCATCGGTCCAACCGCCGAACGTAGACCTAAAAAAAGCAAAAAACACCTATTCCATAATAGGCTTTTCTCTCTGCGCCATAATCGTTGTAGTATATATATTGAGCACCATACTTTCAGAAACATTGAGCGAGGACAGCTGGTTTTTGACATCCCCCTGGGGCTTTTGGATAATTAATTATCTCCCCGTTTACGGCATCGCGATTCCGATCGGAATATTTTTTATGACACTCGCCCCATCCTCTCCTCCCGAAAAAAGAGGTATGGAAGGAAAAGCCTTTTTCTTTGCCCTCTGCATAATGTTCTTCTTTACAAGTGTCGGAAACATAGTCGGCAATATGCTCGCGGCATATCTGTCGAACGGAACGGCTGAAAATGCGGTTGCCGAGCTGGCTATGAGCACAAATCCGCTGAAAATAGTGGTAATGGTCATTCTGGCACCCATCATCGAAGAATATGTTTTCAGAAAACAGATAATCGACCGCACCGTAAGATACGGCGAAAAGACCGCCGTATTGTTTTCGGGACTTCTTTTCGGGCTTTTCCACACAAATCTTTTTCAGTTCTTTTATGCATTCTTAGGCGGCGCCTTGTTCGCATATATATACGTGCGCTCGGGCAGACTTCGTTATCCCATCCTGCTCCACGCAATCATCAATTTCAACGGCGCTGTGATCGCTCCGTATTTCCTCTCAAAAATGCCCGAATTTCAAAAGCTGCAAGAGCTTGACCCTATGACCCATGAGGCTGAGATAAACGAGCTTATGACAAAGCTTATGCCCATATTTACCCTTTTGATGGTCTACTACGTCGTATTTTTCGGACTTACCATAACAGGACTTGTGATGTATATCTTACACAGAAAAAGAGTCAGATGGCAGCCCGCCAAGGAACAGCTTCCGCATACGGCTATAGCAAACACCGTGTATATGAATGCAGGCATAATAACCTTCGTCACGGTCACCACCGCATTGACCGTAATCTCGCTGTTTTCATAAACGAAAAGAGGTATAAATGACTATTCTCTCGATCGCCCTTGCAATAACGGGAATTATTATTCTTGTAATATTTTCTCTGCCGATATTCATATTAGGTGTTTTGAACACGGGAAACTATATAGGTCTTCTTTTAGGCTCACTGCTTATAAGCTACGGCATTTTTTTTAAAAGCATCAACCGTTTTACCGTAAAACTGTGGAAGCACAAGCCTGGAATGATCGGGCTGTTGGCACTTGCACTTATCGTCGCATTTATGCTTTGTTTCACAATTGTTGTAACCGTCAAGATAGTAAACAGAGCAAACGTCCCTTACGAAGGCGAGACCACCGTAGTCGTTCTGGGGTGCAGAGTAAGAGAAGACGGTGCCAGCAAAATGCTAAAAACAAGACTCGATGCGGCATACACCTTTCTATCTGAGCATCCCGAAGCAAACTGCGTGCTGTCGGGCGGTAAAGGTAACGATGAGCCTATTTCCGAGGCTCAGTATATGTATGACTGGCTGACAGAAAAAGGGATAGACAAGGAAAGACTGTATATCGAAGACCGCTCCACGTCGACCGAAGAAAACCTGAAATTCACCCGCGAGCTTATACAGAAGAATAACCTTTGCGAAAAGATCACATTGATCACAAACGAATTCCACCAATACAGAGCATACCGCTTTGCTGTCGAAAGCGGCTTTAGTGACATCTACAGCTATTCGGCAAAAACACCTCTGACGCTTTTGCCCACATATTACGTGCGCGAGGTGTGCGGAGTTGCACACATGATATTTATAGGATAAAAGAAAGAGATTAAGACAAATGGACAACTTAACTTTAACCAAAATAGAAAAAGAAGATTTCGAGCAGCTGTTTTTACTGATGAGCTCGGCTTTTCCGCCCGAGGAGTACAGACCGAAGGAAAAACAGCTCGCCCTGCTTGACGACGACGATTATTGCGCTACGGTCTTGAAGGAAAACGGTAAGGTCGTCGCTTTTATTGCCGTATGGCGGCTTAAAGGGTTTGCCTTTGCCGAGCATTTTGCCGTCGAAAAAGAAAAGCGCAATAACGGACTCGGATCAAAGTTTTTGAAAGAATACTTAAAAAGCCTCCCTCTTCCCCTTGTCCTTGAGGTTGAAAACCTTGACGACGAGATACCAAAAAGAAGGATCGATTTTTACAAAAGACTCGGCTTTATCGAGACCGATATATGCTATGATCAGCCGAATTTTCATAATTCCGACAAAATAATCCCGCTCAAAATAATGTTTCATCCAAACGGACACGAATTGGATATAAAAACAGTTAAGGATGAAATATTCAAAAACATCTATAAAAGAGCGAAAAACGGAGAAAGAATATGAACAGTAAAAATGCCGTTATTACGGGTGCATCAAGAGGAATCGGCAAAAAGATCGCCGAGACCCTCGCAAAAAACGGATACAACGTAATAATTAACTATAAAAACAGCAGGCCACGGGCAGAAGCCTTAAAAAATGAGCTTGAAGCCCAAGGCTGTGTCTGCGATATCTTTGAAGGTGACGTGGGCAACTACATCGAAGCTATGGCGCTGATCGATTTTTGTATCGAAAAATTCGGCTCGATCGATCTGCTTGTAAACAATGCGGGCATAAGCGAGATAAAGCTATTCACAGACATCACTCCCGACGATTGGCATAATATGATATCAACCAACCTGACCGGAGTATTCAACTGTACAAGCTGTGCCGTAAAGGAAATGCTAAAAAATAAAAGCGGAAGCATAATCAATATATCCTCGATGTGGGGACAGGTAGGTGCGTCGTGCGAGGTACACTATTCTGCCGCAAAAGCGGGTGTGATCGGTATGACAAAAGCGCTCGCAAAAGAGCTCGGGCTTTCGGGCATAAGAGTGAACTGCATTGCCCCCGGAGTGATCGAAACCGATATGATGAAGGGTTTTACCCCCGAGGAACTGTCAGCCATTAGAGAAGAAATTCCGCTAAACCGCTTCGGCACCCCCGAGGACGTAGCCGACCTGGTACTGTTCCTTGCCTCCGATAAGGCAAGAAATATAACGGGACAGGTCATCGGAACAAACGGCGGAATGGTAATTTGATACATTATTATATATAGGAATAAATACAGGATCAAAATATGGATAAGAACATAGAAAAAACAAACGTAATGCGAATCCTTTCGCAAAAAAAGATAGAGTACTCGGCATATACGTACGACCCTGAAGAAACTATAGGCGAAAACGTGGCAGCCTTGGTGGGCAAACCCGCCCGGTCAACCTTCAAAACGCTTGTGACAGTATCAAACACAAAGACCTATTATGTATTTGTAGTCCCCGTCGACTGCTCGCTTGACTTAAAAAAGGCGGCAAAGGCTGTGGGCGTAAAATCGATCGAAATGATAAAACAAAAGGATCTGTTGCCACTGACGGGCTACGTTCACGGCGGTTGCTCACCCATCGGAATGAAAAAACAGTTCCGCACCGTACTCCACGAAACTGCCAAAAACTTTGAAAAGATCACTTTTTCTGCAGGCAAAAGAGGCTGTCAGGTCGAGGTTGCTCCCGATGATCTGATAAAGCTGATAAATGCCGAAACAGCTGATATCGCAATGCCCGATTAAAATAAAGGGAGACATAAAAAAATGGAATCATTAAGAGAACTGTACAGAATAGGCAAAGGCCCCTCCAGCTCCCACACAATGGGACCGAATAACGGTGCAAAGTATTTTAAAGAAAAATATCCCGATGCGGATCTATATACCGCAACATTAAAGGGCTCACTCGCCAAAACGGGCAAAGGGCACTTGACTGACGAAGCGATACTGACCGCCCTTTCCCCCACAAAATGCGAGATAATCTGGGACACCGAAGCTGCTACCCCCATCCATCCGAACACAATGGAGCTGAAAGCATATAAGAATGGCAAGGAGATCGGCTTCAGCCGCATTTTCAGCGTAGGCGGCGGTAAAACCGTAATCGAGGGTGAGGAGGAAGCATCTGCCCCCGATATTTATCCACACCGTAATTTTGAAGAAATCAGAGATTACTGTATAAAAAACCGCATTCCCTTCTATAAATACGTCGAGCTCTTTGAAGGCCCCGATATCTGGTCTTTTCTGAGTGACGTTTGGACACAGATGCGTGCATCGGTTTCAAACGGACTTACCACCGACGGCATACTCGGCGGCGGACTCGGGGTCCAAAGAAAGGCAAAGCTTTTGTACAGACAAAAGCATATAGACGAAAGCCCCGAAACAAGCGAAAGCCGAATCGTGTGTGCTTATGCTTTTGCTGTAAGTGAGGAAAATGCCGCAGGCGGTATAATCGTAACTGCTCCCACGTGCGGCTCTTGCGGTATATTGCCCGCAGTTTTGCTTTATATGCAAGAGAAAAAAGGCTTTTCCGACGATGATATTATAAGAGCACTTGCCACGGCAGGCATAATCGGCAATATAATAAAGACGAATGCATCGATAAGCGGTGCGGAATGCGGATGCCAAGCTGAAGTAGGTTCTGCCTGCTCAATGGCGGCGGCAGCATTGGCACAGCTCCACGGTATGGAATATGACCAGATCGAATATGCAGCGGAGGTAGCTTTGGAGCACCACCTCGGACTGACCTGCGACCCGATATGCGGACTTGTTCAGATCCCCTGCATCGAAAGAAATGCCGTAGCGGCAATGAGGGCAATAAACGCACTTCAGCTCGCAAACTTTTTGACGTATACAAGAAAAATATCCTTCGATACTGTCGTAGCAACCATGTATAAAACGGGCAAAGATCTGCTCAGCAAGTACAGAGAGACCTCCGAGGGCGGTCTCGCCTCCCAGTACGTTATCCCCGAGGAGAAAAACAAATGAACGAAAAGAAGATACAAGCAAGCTGTGACCTTTGCGTATACTACATATACGACGAAGAAGACGAATGCTACGAATGTGTCAAAAACCTCGACGAGGACGAGATGCTGAGATTTCTGACGGGTAATTACAATAATTGCCCCTACTTCCAGCTTGACGACGAGTACGGCAGAGCAAGAAAGCAAATATAATACACAAAAACGGAGCTTCGATCACTAATGATCTAAGCTCCGCTTTTTAGCAGTACACAAAAAACATAAAAAAGATCACATATTCTGCATTGATTCCTTGAGAATACGGATAAACTCTCTTGACGCTTGAGAGAGGAAGCGGTTTTTCATATAACCGACTCCGATTCCCTGCTTTTTACCGTAAGGAACCTTTACCACGTTCAGCCCGTCAAACTTTTTGAAATTCGAATAGCTTTCAAGCGAGTTCGGATAGAATGTAATACCCATCCCCTTTCTCGAAAGCTCGAGAAGGGTCTCAATATTTTCGACCTCCAAAATAACGTTCGGCTTAACTCCGTTTTCTCCCAAAACCTTGTCGGCAATCGTTCTTACACGGTTACCCGTATGAAGAAGCATAAAAGGACAGTCCTTCAGCAACGATAACTCAA
Source organism: Clostridia bacterium (assembly GCA_017441005.1). Lineage (GTDB taxonomy): Bacteria > Bacillota > Clostridia > Oscillospirales > CAG-272 > RGIG1995. Next base: position 13,369 of record JAFSAM010000003.1, read on the forward strand.
GCTTTTTATTCAAACGCTCGAGTACGTCATCCTTCGTATCGGGATAATAGGTGTCGAGCACCTGATCGGGAATAAGCATGAGAATCTCCTCGGAGCACAATTCGACCGTTTCTACGTTCTCATTGGAAAACGGTGTCAAGCTGATCATAATGTCGATCTCGCCGTTTGCCAAAGCATTGTCAAGCTTTGCTGTGGGAGCTTCAAGAACCTGAAGAGTAACACCGGGATACTCCTGATGAAACCGTGGCAATACAAGGGGAAGAAAAACAAGGCCTCTAATATGGGATATACCGACCGCCAGCTTACCCCTCTTCGAGTCCGCAATGTCGCGAAGCTCATCGAGCGTGCGATTCTTCTTGTCAAGTATGTCCTGACCGAATTTCACAAGTATCTCGCCCGCATAAGTAAGGCGCATCGGATGGTCGCGGAAAAAAAGCTCTACGCCGAGCTCGTTCTCCAGCTTAGCAATATGCGTGCTGAGCGACTGTGGAGAGATATACAGTTTTTCGGCAGCTTTAGAAAAATTAAGCTCCTTGGCTGCCACCAAAAAATATTCTATATTGAGAAAATTCATACTTCCTCCGCATAAAAAATCAATTATTTGTATTATTATATCATAAATACAATAAAAATGCAATTATTATTCTGTATGGACTTGCAGTTTTTAATAAAAAGTGTTAAAATATACGGAAAGGCGGTGTATTTTTAATGAAAATAATTGACGTAACGGGACAGATCCGCGACGATATGTGGAACTATGAATATCCCTTCCCTCAATATAAGATAAAGCCCCTCCCCCAGCCCGAATGGGTCGAGTCGAGGGTATACTGCGAGATATTTGACGGTATGCATTCCCAGACGGGCACTTACCTCGAAACTCCCGCGCACTTTTTCGGACCCGAAAAAAGCTATAATCTTGATACGGTACCGGTCGAAAAGCTTGTAAACGTCAGATGCTCTCATATAAAGCTTGACAGAAATATGTTCGAGACGGGCAAGCGCGAAAAGATAACAGTTGAAATGCTCGAGGAAGCGGCAAAGAATACCGACATCAAAGAAGGCGATGCTTTGATCTTCTCTTGCGACTGGGGCAGATACTGGACAGAGAAAAAATACCTCGAGTGCTCTCCCTTTCTCTCATACGAGGCAATGGAGTGGCTGGTATCCAAAAAGCCGTATATCCTCGGTGCCGACGTTCCGAGATGGGAAAACCTCGAAAAGCCCGAAGGATTTTTTGAAATGTTTTATAAGGCAAACATTTTGCTTTTAGGTCCGCTTGTCAACCTCGACAAAGTGGGAACTAAAAACCTTAACCTTACCGCACTTCCCATAAACGTGGTGGGTACAAGCTGCGCTCCCTGCCGAGCAATCATTACCGAAAACAATTAAAGGAGAAATATGATGATCACCAAAGAAGATATAGTTTTCAGCCTTGAATGTATGGGCATAAAAAAAGGCGATATCCTTCTGCTTCACTCTGCCCTCACCGCAATAGGCAAGGTAGACGGCGGGGCAGAAACCGTAATAGATGCATTCCTTGAAACGATCGGCGAGGAAGGTACTCTCGTTATGTCCACCTTAACAGGCTGGTTTGCTCCCTTTGATGCCAAAACCTCACCCTCGATCGTCGGATACTTAAGCGAAGCATTCAGACACCGTAAAGGCGTATTGCGCTCGCTCCACCCCGTTCATTCGGTTGCGGCTTACGGCAAGTATGCGGAATATATTACAAAAGACCACGACAAGTGCGAAACGGGATGCGGCGAGGGGACTCCTTACCTGAAGATCGCCGAACTCGGCGGAAAAGCAATGCTCCTTGGAGTCGATATGGACAGAAACACCACGATGCACTCTATGGAGGAGGCGATCGACGCAAAATATCTCCTTACCCTCGATATTCCCGCGCCCACTTACATAGACGGTTACAAAAACAAAAAGTTTACTCTGAAAAAATTTCCTCCGGGACACCGCGATTTCCTTGCAATGACCCCCTATCTCCGCAAGAATGATCTTATGAACGAGGGCAAGATCGGTAACGCTCTGGTAAAGGTGATCGATGTCAAGGGAATGTTCGACCTCGGCAAGAGCATGATGGAAAAGAATCCCCTGCTCTTTATCTGCGAAAATGAAAATTGCAATTCCTGCCATTGGTCAAGACTCCTTTATACAAACGAAAAGATCGATTACAGCAGATATAAGAGAATCCAGTGCCACGATCCGCACTGCGAAGTATGTGTAGTGGAGGAGCAATAATATGTATAATTTCAGTATAGAAGTATCAGATAAAGTTGCCAAAAGCTTTGAGGACAAATTAAAGTTTTCTACAGAAGTAGGCATAAACAATATCGAGATCGGCGATATTATCGACGGTACACCGATCTATAAAATGAGCGGAGAACAGCACGAAATGGTGCGCGACGCACTTATCGATCACGGTAAGAGGATCGTACTTCTCACAACCACACTTGACGCAAACGATAAAGAAAATTTAAACCTTCTCTTCAGACGCGCCCTTGTCTGGAACGTAAGAGGCATTAAGATCATTCCTAAGGAAAACGATGACCTATCGTTTGTCAAAAAGCTTTCTCGCACCTATGGTATTCCGCTTTTGTTTGAAAACAATTCAAAAAGCTTTATAAACCACGAAAACGTAATGCAAGACCTTATAAAGGACGACAAAAAAGCATCACTCATACTCAACCCATTTGAATTTGTGTGTATGCAAAGACACCCGTTTTTCCACGTTTATTACTCAAGCAAGATAAAAAACAATATATCTTTCCTGCGTATAACCGACGGCTTGTATAATGAGCATACCCCAATTATGCTTCACCACGGCTGTGCCGAGGTCAAAGAGCTTGCATCCATAATGCTTTCCCGCTCGTTCGACGGCTTTTTCTCATTTACGCCGTACCTCCCCGATATGACAAAAGAACAGTACAAGGAATGCATTTCCATCTTCAAAACCGACCTCAAAAAGATGTAAAGTACCATTTGCATAATAATATGCCCCCATTTTGCTTCATTGCAAAACGGGGGCTTTTAGTTTTCAAAATTTCAAGCTCAATATTTGCTCATATTGGCTTTATATATCGGGCAAGAATCATAGGCAGAGGTGCAGTATTTTTTTTCGTGGGTAACCTTTTGCGCGCTGTAAGAAAACCGTGTAACGGTATTTTCACCGACAATTCCCTCACAGGTAACGCTTTTTACCGATTCTGTGTGAAAAAAAGGGCACAAAGCCTCAACGTTAATTGTTTTATTTGGCATAAATATCAACGCTCCTTTGCTTAACTACGCATATAGATCAGAATGTTCCAAACGAGAAGGTCGAGTCATTTTCTTCTTCAACCACCCTTACTTTCATATCACGAAATTCCCTTTCGCTCTCTTCGATATCATAATCGCTTTTACGGCGGTAATAATCAATCACATCCTGCTGATATGAATAAAACTCATAGCTGTATCCATCGTCAATATGTCTCATAATATAGCTCCTTTGCTGTGAAAAGACTTCAAATACCCCCGAAAAATAACTTTTCGGAGGCATTCAAGTTTGGTTTAAACTCTTATGATTTTAAAAACATTATAGATTCATTAAATTCGGTTCTTTTTTTGCAAAAATGCAACAAATCGGCTCTTCCCTTCCGCTCTGTCTACATCTGCCTCATATTCCGAAAGAACATTGCCCACCATCTTACAAACCGTCAGAGTCTTTATTTTTTTAACGATCCGGCAGTAACAAGTATGGTAAGCGCAAATATGGCGATCAAACACCACATGGGCAAAAACGTAACAACGTTAACCGCCTTACTCAAAAGCACGAGAACTCCCCACAGGGCAAGAAGAATTCCACCGTACAAGAGAACGGTTTTAACAGCCGATCCTACCGAAGCTCCGCCGTTTTTGTGTTCCGCTTCCTTTTCTCCACCAAAAGTAGAAACAATAAGCAAAAAAACAAAAGCAACTGTTTTAAGACCTCGCAAAACTATATTCTGTTTATGAACATTACGAGTGAGTGGACTTCTCTTCGCTCCATAAACCGCCTTATTTGAAGGCACGCGACGCTTATTATAAGGAATCAATCTTTCGTCAATGTAGTTATTCATATTCTCTACTCCTTTTCGTTTTTCAACTTACGGCTACATTATACTCCACTTTCGGTAGAATGTCAATACTTTTAGTAGAATTTTTTTAAAATCACTTGACTTTTTTCTACTTTTGGTGTAGTATAGTAAGCGAGGGAGAGTGATTATATTTATGACAATAGGAAAGAGGATCAAGTATCTTCGCGAGAAAAAGGGATATACACAGGCAGAGTTCGGCAAGCTTTTGGGACTGTCCGACAAAGCCGTTTCCACCTGGGAAAATGATATAAAAACACCGAGAATGTCTACTTTGCAGAAGATTGCAGATATTTTTTGTGTATCCACAAGCTATCTTGTGGGAGAAAGAGAAGAAAAAAATCATCGCGGTGCCGTGAAGATCCCCGTTATGGGTAACGTTGCGGCAGGTACACCCATCACCGCTATTCAGGAATATATAGACGTCGCCGATTCCGATACCTGGGAAGAGATTCCCGAGGCTTTGGCGTCGACGGGAGAATTCTTCGCCCTTCGCATCAACGGTGACAGTATGGAGCCAAAGATGTCGCGCGGAGACATCGTTATCGTAAGACAGCAGCCCGACGTAAACTCAGGAGAGATCGGCATCGTTATGGTGGGCGACGGAGAGGCTACCTGTAAAAAGATAAAGAAGCGTACCGACGGTATTATGCTTATATCAACAAATCCTAAGTATGAGCCCATGTTTTTCACCAATGAACAAATTGAAGAATTACCGCTTTGCATCATTGGCAAGGTCGTTGAGCTTCGTGCTAAATTTTAACTTTTTGCGGGTCTTGTTTTTACTAAACAAGACCCTATTTTTTTTGATACACAAAAATCGGTATGCGGAAATTCCGCATACCGATTTTTAGTTATATCAGCAAATATTGTGACTTAATTGTCGCTCTTATCTACAAAGTAAACCTTAACGTAGTCGACTTCACCGTACATATTAACCATATTACTACCGTTGAAGTCACCGAACATACGGGTAAACGTCATAGAAAAGTCGTTTGTCATAACCGCGCTGTCACATACTACCCATGCCTTAGAAGAGTTGAGCATCTTCAAAGAGATCGTACGTGTAGTCTTATCGTACTCAAGTCTCCAAATGTTCCAGGTCTTATTCATGTTGATAGGCTCGGTCGAGTTTTCTGCACCCTTAACGTACTGAAGGTCAAGCTTTGCTCCGTTAGAGAAGAGGATTCTTACGGGAGATGCAAAGTCACCGGTGTAAGTGCTTGCAGCAAGATAAATGTGGTTGGTCTTACCGCCGCCGCAATCAACTGTACCGAAGAGAGAGTTGCTCTGACTTCCTGTACCTGCGTAGCACCACTCAATGTGCCAGCTTTCACTTGAATCAAGCGTAATCTCCTTTTCGAGAGCCAATTCGTCAGCACGTCCGGTTGTCTTGTAGATTCCGTTTTCAATAGAGAATCCGCTTGTACCGGTAGGTGTAAGTGTGTTCTTATCTTCGCTTGAGGTATAATCGTTAAACTGCCAATCGTAGACTGTATATTCTTTTACAACAGCAGCCTTTGTCTTGATATCAAGATAATCCATCGTACCGCGGAAGTTTACAAGACCCGCTTCGTTGTATCTTCCAAATACGGTATTGTATGTAACCTTTGTAAATTCGGAAGAAGTAGGATTATACGTACTGCGTGTTGTCCAGGTAGCACCGTCATCCTCGGACATCATCAAGGACATTGTGTTTGTCGAAGCGACGTATGTAACCTTCCAGCATCTCATCGCATCTTGGTTCAAATTTGCTGCATCGGTTGCATTATCGGCATAAGGCAGGTAAACGTGACCGCCGTTATCGTCGTCTATCTTCAATGCGTAGTTATAAGGAGCGGTACTATAAGCCGCATACATAAAGTTCTTGTCGGCAGAATCGAGCTCCTGACCAAGAATACCGGATCCGCCTGCAAGCTTTGATTTCCATTCGACCGACCAGTCAAAGTCTCTTGTAAGAACTACGGGGGTTGTCATCTTGTAGTTAGGTCTCTTTGCCTGTGCAATAGAACCGCTTACAACGATCATGTTGTTTGTAGAATCGTATGTGGTCACGGCACCCGCGTTAGCGGAGATCTCAGCCATAGTGAGAGTGTTTGCATCAGCGGAAGATGTAAGATCGCCGTTGAAGTCCCATCTGTAGTGGAGATCTTCATAAACGGTAGCGGGAGATACCTTGATCTCGAGGTAGTCCATTTCGCCCGCGAAGTTAACGAGACCGGCTTCATTGTATCTGCCGAGAACGTTATCGAAGGTTGCCTCGAACGTACCGCCTTCAACCGAGTCTACAAGCACCCAAGCACCGTTGTCGCTGTAGTAGAAGCTTATCATACCGGTCTGTGCCTTGTATTCGAGCTTCCAAGTACTTCTTGTGCCACGGTTGTAGCTTTGATAATCGCCGTATGACAACCAGTGATCTGTCGCTGTGCTGTCAACAAAACGCAACGGATATGCATTTCCTGTAGAAGCAAAGTTGGAATTACTCGAAATAGAATAGAGGTGGTTGATCTGTCTTGTTTTGTTTGCCTGAGTTGTGTTGAGCGTTGTATTACAGCATTCCTGACCGAGGAATATGCAGTCCTTGTAGAATCTTGCCTTCCATTCGATAGACCAGTCGGTCTTGCTGGATACGGTTACGGGGAATTCCATTGTAAAGTCGGGCTTATTAAGGTCAGCAACACTCGAGCTTACCACGAGTGCGCCGTCGGCGTAGGAGTAGTTATTCTGCGCCCCGTTTGCCGTCGCTCTGTCGGAAAGTCTCAAATCGTTCTTATCCAAGGAGGAAGTAAGATTGCCGTTGAAATCCCATCTGTAGTGAACTTCCTTGACAGCCTTCTCAAGGCCCTTAACGTTAACGGAAGCCTTAGCACCGCTTTCGGAGATAGCCGTAATAACGGCATCGCCTGTGCCTACAACCGTTATAAGACCGTACTCATTGACCTTTGCTACCTTTTCGTTTGAAGAAGACCATGCAACGTTTTCAAGAGAATACTCGGGAAGCGCAAAAGCCGCAAGACGCTTGGTGTCGCCGATCTCGATCTCGAAGAGAGTCTCGGCGTTAAGTCTGTCGATACCGTTTGTATCTATAATTTCAACGGAGTTTGCAACGCTGTTTGTATCAACGTCAATGGACTTAAAGAAGTTGGTAGCCGCAATGCGACCGTTCGCATTGTGACCGATCTGGTTATAGTGAACGTTTCCGACTCCCATATATCCCATATAGGGCTCGTAGGGAGTGCCGATATATTTAGAATAGCCTATGACCGCATAGTCGGAAAGTCTCGAAACGACCGTGATATCATCATAGTTGTTACCGAGCGAGTACTGAGCCGCTCTTACGCTGTTGATATAAGCTTTTACGTTTACGTCAGCATTGTTGGCAACGCCGTGTGCTCTCGCAAGAAGAATGTGGCTTGACGTGATACCAAAATCGTTGATCATCTGGTTATGTACCTTGAGGAACATATTGGTGTAATCCTCGTCGGTAAACAGTGTCTCGCCGGCACCGGGAGACTTCCAGGTATTTGCATCGTAGTCCCAGATGCTGCCCATACAGGTCTCGCCCTGGAGCCAGAAATTTTCTCTGCGATTGATCTCGTAGAGGTTTTCGTCGAGAATTGTCATAAGAGACGCATATCCTGTCTGCGTACCCTGATAATAGTTGTTGTTTGTTTCCGCGAGAGAACCGTGAACAGCAGGGTCAAGCCATCTTTCGATGGGCGCGCCACTGTATGCAGTCTGGAGGAATACTACCTTTTCTCCGGAAAGATTGTAGTATGTCTTACCGAGTGCGGAAGCAAAGCCCTGTCTCGGGATCTCAGCCATATCGTAAAGTGTACCCTTTACAGCATAAGCCTCCGGGTTGTCGCCGGAACGGGGATAAACGTCGAAGCTGTAAACTCGTCCGCTTACCTCAGGTCTTTCGACAGCCTTGATCTGATCGGAAGCTGTAATGTTGAGGGATGAATTTTCATTAAAGTCGTAGCAACCCTGTGCATTACTCTGACCTGTAACGAGGAAAAGATTGACCTGCGCTTTGTCTACCTTCGTTACGGTAAGAGTGTCGACCTCGGTCTCGCCGACGTATGCTTTTACCTTAACGGGAGTATCGCTTACGTTTTCGGCAATCAAAACACCGTTATTGTCTACAGAAATAACGGAGGTGTCTTCACTTGCAAAAGTAAAGCTTTCGCCGTCTTTAAGTGTGTAATCGGGAGTGAAGTTAAATCTGTCATCGTACTGAAGAACCACGGTGTCTTCGACCTCGGCTCTTTCAAACTTGACCATATAAACAGTCTTGCCGCTTGCATCGGAAACGGTTACTCTTGCAGCACCGAAGTTTTCGGTATCGGCGATCGTAGCCTGCTCGACCGTTACGTCACAGCCTGCTGCAGCAGTCGCAGAAACCTTGGGGATCCTGGGTCTGCCCGCGGGAAGCTTCAACGTATAGGAAAGCCTTGTATCGGAAAATGCCAAAGAGTAATCGCTGTCATCCAAGCTTAGACTTGTAAGCTTTGGACCTGTTATGCTGTCCTCTTTAACAGCCTGAATGACGTCCAAAATATCAACGTCACCGTCATTGTTCAAGTCGTTGTCCGCGGAATACTCATCACCGCCAACAATGGCAGAGATAATATCTCTCGCCTTACTGCTGGAAGCTACAGCAATGACCGCCACTACCGTAATAACGACCAATACGATCGCTATTATGGCAAGAATCTTTTTGCTCTTTTTCATAAAAATAACCTCTCTCTTTTAAGTTATTATCAAAGAAAACATCTAACTAATTTATTGTAGCATCATTTTTTGTGAATGTCAATCAACAAAGCGCCGATTTGCTCCGCCACTTTTATTGCAAATTAACCAAAGAAACTCATCTTATATGCGCAAAATAGACACCGTAACCATAAATAATGTCCGTTTTAAAGCAAAAGCCCCCTGCGCTGTGCAGGGGGGCGAAATAATTATAAAAAAGAAAAAACACAACAGAGCATTATCTTTATGTACCATAATACCATTAGATTGATATTTCACAAGATAATCGGTCTGTCGTGCTGCTGTGAGTTTACCGAGATATATTATACCCAAAAGAAACCGTTTTGTAAATATATAAAATTACCGATTTTTTGATAATATTTTTGGTGCATTTAGCAGTTTGGTAAAAATTCAACAAAAAACCTTATGTGCCAAAAAACAAAAACAAAAAAGCGTAACACAAAAGTCCTCGTCATATCATATTATACAACGAGGCAGAATATGCCGTATAAAACAAAAATAGGGAGAGAAAATTTTATGAATTATACGAGAGGCTGCTACCGCAGACCTACCTTATGCAATATGCAAAGAAGCGCTCCCCCCTTCAATCACCAAATGATGGGCGGATGCTGCTCCGAAAAAGAACAGTATGATGTTGCACAGACAGCAGAGATGAACTACAAGCTCGCCATGGTATATTCCCCGTACCAGGAATGGCAGAATATATACAACGGCGAAAAAGCTCTTGAGAACGGAACTATATTTGCCGAGCTCGACAAGCCTTTTATGGGCTATAAATGCAACAGGGGGATATGCGCGTTATGAAAGACAGAGAAAAGATGATGAAGAAGGTACAGACGGCTGACTTCGAAATGATCGAAGCAAACCTCTACCTCGATGCATACCCCAATTGCAGTAAGGCGCTCGAATACTTTTACACCGCAAGAGACAGAGCGGAGTATTTAACCAAAGAATACGAATCAAAATACGGTCCTTTGACCGCAAGATCAAACATGGGTAACGAGTGGGACTGGGTAAAATCCCCTTGGCCCTGGAAATGTGAGGGTTAATTGATATGTGGATATACGAAAAGAAGCTTGAATACCCCGTTAAGATAAAGAATCCCAACCCCAAGCTTGCAAAGGCTATAATAACACAGCTCGGAGGACCGGACGGAGAGCTCGGTGCATCGCTCCGCTATCTTAACCAAAGATACAGTATGCCTTACGACGAGGTTATCGGAATATTAACCGACGTCGGTACCGAAGAATTGGCGCACATGGAAATAATCGCCGCGATCGTCCACCAGCTTACAAGAAATTTGAGCATAGACGAGATCAAAAAGTCCGGATTTGACGCATATTTTGTTGACCACACAGCGGGCATATATCCCGTATCGGCGGCTGGCGTTCCCTTCACCACTTCATATCTGGAAGTAAAGGGCGACGTTTTTGCCGACCTGAACGAAGACCTTGCAGCAGATGCCACGCCCACCAAAGAACAACCACAGTTTCAAAAACTCCGAAAACCCGTATAAACACTGGGTTTTTGCCACTTTGAGACTTTTCGCAAAAATGGCATACCTGCAACCATATAAGAACAACTTGACCCTAATTTACACTAATTATTACAAAATTCACGATAGGACAAGCTGTTTCTGAAGAAAAGAAATCACCCCCGATTTTGCTAAAATCCCATTTAGGACAAGCAATATCGGGGGGGATTTGTTTTTAATTATCTGTGACTAATTTTGTTGCGGAGATTTTCTCCTCACAATATTTAACCACGTCTTTTATGACGAGTTTTTGAATAGCAGAAATAAGCACTCCCATTCTATCATAATCGGGTTTTCCATTGAGCGCAGGCAACGAAATGTATAGTTCATCTGCATCTTTTGCGTAGAAATTACGAGAGTAACTAAACTTTCCCGTGTGTGCAGACTTATGTATTGCTGTAGTTGTAAATATGGATGCAAATTTAGGCAATGATTCTGTATGTACAACAGCAACATGGTCATCAGCACCATATTTATAGTTGCGATACTTCGCTGAACCGAACATATCAATAGTTGTTGTGTTTGGTTCAAACACATCTACATTGTTACCAATATAGGCAGAAATACCCTCTAATGCTTCTCCAGCCGTCACAAAAGGTAATTCACCATCAATTCTATCAGCACTCTTTAACCTCTTACCTCTGGTAGACTTTCCAAACAACACTTCAAGATTAAAACTTTCCCAGTTCCAACTTTCAAAATCTTTCAAAGCTTTTTCTTCTTCCTCAGACAAGATATACTCTTTAAGTCCTGTAACAGAAAGATATGCTTCCAACTCGGCAATATGACATGCTTCCAACTCAGCTATAAAGGATTCCATAAAATCAAAATCTATTTTTCCGCCTTTAGTAGGAAGTGGGATTTTTGTTTTATTCATTTCTTCTCGATTAAATTTGTGACCATAATCATATTTTTGATTTGAAGTCGCCGTTCTACAAGCAGATATTATAAACTTAGCTAATTTTTTGTTAAAAGGTTTGAATTTTGGAACAAAATGCTGTATATGAGAATAACCAATAAAATCACTTTCCTGATAAAACATTGTATCAGCACCAATAGTCGTATCAGAACAAGTTATCGTGTTTCCTCTATTAAGTGCTTTTAATGACGAAAACCCCATTACACCATTATCTACAGATTGATTCGACACTAATGGAACTTTCCCATCATCTGACAAAATCTCATCATTAGGCAAACGATAATATTTTGTTGGATTTATTTCAAACATACTGCCTAACTCATATTCGCCCCACTCAACCATTCGCAGTTTCTTGTTAAGTGAGGCATTTATTTTCCCAGGCGATCGTACTCCAAGTTCTGTTTTTTCAAAAGTGTTGATACTTCCCAAGCCAAGTAATCGCTTACTGTCTTTTTGAAATCATCTAAAGTAGGTTTAGTATCAATAGGTGCAGTTTGATTCCAGTCGTTGCCATTCTCGGGATCAATATGTCCCTCATAATATTCTTTTTCTGTAAAAATATTAAGTTTAGATTTGCCAACACGAACCAAATCGACTATTTCCTGATAACGTTCTTTTGCTCCATCTGTGTCAAACAGATTTATGCTTGCTTTTTTGCGGTTTGTTCGAGTGTAGCCATCATTAGAAAAATCTATGAATTTAACAATATCATCTTTTTGATGGGCTTCACCTACGCGAAAAACATACACATTTGTTTGCACACTGGATTTACCGATGAAAATATCAGCAGGCATTTTTATACTTGCCAAAAGACTGTTATTCTTCAAAATACGCTTATTGTATTCCGTAGCTTTTCCTGAACCTGCGGAATTTTGAATAATGATTGCGGCATAGCCCTTGTTCATCATAGAAAGAGCCTTTTCCACAAAGTTCATACCGTTACCGGG
>JAFSAM010000024.1 GCA_017441005.1 Clostridia bacterium
AGATCCGCGATAATCTTCGTGTATATAAAGAAAACGCCTCCTGCTTTATGGAGGCGCTGGATGCTGCAGGCATTTGGTACACGGGCGGCAAGAACTCACCTTATATCTGGATGAAATGCCCCGACGGTATGAGCGGTTGGGAGTTCTTTGATTATCTGCTCAAAGAAATTCAAGTCGTAGGTATTCCCGGTGATGGCTTTGGTGAGTGCGGAAAAGGCTATTTCCGTTTCTCCACGTTCGGAAAACCCGAAGAAACCAAGGAAGCGGCAAACAGACTCTGCAAGCTGCTTACAAAGGAGTAATCGGTATGAAAGTTTCCTGTTTGCAAATGAATATGAAGCTCGGCTGTCCGGATGAAAACTTTTCTCTTGCCGAGAAGCTTATCCGTGAATCCGTCAAAGAACAGCCGGATGTGATTGTTCTGCCTGAAACCTGGAATACAGGATTTTTTCCGAAAGAAAATCTTTCAGAGCTTTGCTGTCAAGATGGGGATACCGTAAAACTCCGTATCGGAGAACTGGCGAAGAAATATAAAGTAAATATTGTTGCCGGCTCGGTTTCTAATGTACGAAACGGAAAAGTATATAATACCGCTTTTGTTTTTGATCGAGACGGTATATGTATTGCCGAATACGATAAGACGCATCTGTTTACGCCGATGGGTGAAGATGACTACTATACCGGCGGCGACCATCTTTGCGGTTTTACACTTGACGGTGCAAAGTGCGGTATCATCATCTGCTACGATGTGCGATTTCCCGAGCTGACCCGTAGTCTTGCTTTGCAAGGATTAGATATGCTCTTCGTTGTATCACAGTGGCCAAAGGAACGTATCTTCCATCTGCGTACGCTGACCGCTGCCAGAGCGATTGAAAATCAGATGTTTGTTGTCTGCTGTAATTCCTGCGGTACAGCCGATAAAACCGTATATGGCGGCAATTCCGCTATTATTGACCCATGGGGACAAACCGTTGTTGCAGCCGGAGAATATGAGGAGATTCTTACGGGTGACTGCGACCTGAATACACTGACTTATATTCGTAATACCATTCCGGTATTCCGGGATAGAAAACCAAATCTTTACAATATTTAAAAGAGAGGAAATATTATGACCTACGAAATTCCCGTAACAAGAACACAAAATCCGAAAATCCGTCCGGCGGATGAAAGCAAGCTTGGCTTTGCAAAATACTTCACCGATCATATGTTCGTCATGGAATATGACGAAGGCAAGGGGTGGCATTCCTGGCGTGTAGAGCCCCATGCCCCGTTTTTGATTGAGCCGGCATCTGCGGTGTTGCACTATGCTCAAATGATGTTTGAAGGTATGAAGGCATACCGCAAGCCTGATGGCAGTATCCAACTGTTTCGCCCGGATATGAACCTTGCCCGCATGAGAAATACCTGCGAGCGTATGTGTATGCCCGAGGTGCCGGAGGACCTGTTTTTGGCAGGTTTGAAGGCGGTCATTGAGGCGGACAAGGATTGGGTCCCCGGCGGCAAGAATACTTCTTTGTACATACGTCCGTTTATGTTTGGCGATGAGGTATCATTTTCTGTACTGCCTGCCAAGCACTATAAGTTTATGATTATTTTGAGCCCCACCGGCTCGTACTACTCCGCAAATGACGCCGGACTGACTACCGCTCGCATATATGTGCAAGACGTCTATATCCGTGCGGCAAGAGGCGGCACCGGTTATGCCAAGGTGGGAGGCAACTATGGCGGCGGTATGCGTGCTTCGCAGGATGCCATACGCTATAACTGCAAGGATGTTCTGTGGTTGGATGCTGCGGAGCATAAATATGTGGAAGAAATCGGAACATCCAACGCTTTCTTTGTAATTGGAGACGAGGTCATTACTGCTCCGCTGGACAGCGGTACAATTCTGCCCGGTATCACCCGAAACTCCGTCATTCAGTTACTGACCAAATGGGGCGTAAAGGTATCCGAACGTAAGCTTTCTATTGATGAAATAGTAGCTGCTTCCAAGGAGGGAAATTTGAAAGAAATCTTTGCGTCCGGCACCGCTGCGGTCATTTCTCCGATCGGATGGCTCTGTATCAAAGGTGAGGATATGCAGGTTGCCGACGGTAAAGTCGGCCCCATCGCACAAAGACTGTATGACAAGCTTTACGGTATGCAGACCGGTATCGTAGAGGATGATATGGGATGGACATATCCGCTGGGATTTTGATGAGAACTTACTCAGCATTCAGAAGAAACTTAATGCAACTCAACGATCTATAGACTGCGAGATAAGAAATGGGAGCTTAATCCTCGATGTGGATTTATCTGCAGAAGATGATCACCGATTATTGAGAGTGATGCGAAAATCAAAGAATACACCTATCTTAGTGCTTTCCTCAAAGTCAGAACATAGGCATCGTTTGGAAACATTAAAGGCAGGAGCTCACGCTTATATGGGTTCTCCTTACTCTTTGGAAGAATGCTTGGCACAGGCGCAGTCGTTAATGCAGATGTATATGGAGTCACATTCCAATGAACATAAATGCTTTACTTTAGCTTTTGGAAAAGACCTTATAATCGATTCCGAAAAGCGAAAGGTATTTCTAAAGGGAAAAGAACTCCATTTTACAAGAAAAGAGTTCGATCTGCTGTTTTGTCTCGCAAGTAGCCCCGGTAAAGTGTTCACAAGAGAACAATTATATGATTGCGTATGGAACGAATACGCTGCGTATAATGTAGATGATGTTGTTAGGGCACATATTAAAGCATTGCGGCAAAAGATATCCGAAGGTGAAATGGAATATATAAAGAATGTTTGGGGTGTGGGATAGGCGGCTCTTACTCCATTTCAGATTATCGTATGCTCAAGAAAAATTCTAATACAGTTTTCATTCATATTCCATCATTAAAGGGCATGAGTGTTGTATTGATGAATAAATTGATTAATTTTTTTAACGATATATGTTCCAACGAAAATTGCAAGAGTTCAAATTCATGCGCAAAAACGGCTAAAATATTTTTTTGTAGCCCATAGCCAAAAAGACCGCAGTTCCAACGAATTGCGGTCTTAAATTTTATTATGTAAGCAGTTCGATATTTGATTTGGCAGGGTTAAGACTAATAATGAAAGGAGCAAACTTGTGAATAACATAAACCAAAAACTATTAGATAGTTTGTTTCTTTATCTTCCACCGTGGTTTTACAATAACATATTAGCTTTGAAATGTGAATAGGAAAGAATTTTTAAACTGTGGCGGGGCTGTATTGACGAAACGGAGGAAATGTGATATACTTAAAATATCCCCCGTGGGGGGATATGGAGGTATCGAATGGAACAGCATACACACGAGCACACCAAGGCAGTTTTGAACCGTATGTCACGGGCGATCGGACACATGAACGCCGTGAGAAAGATGATCGAGGACGGGCGGGACTGCAGTGACGTACTCATTCAGCTTTCAGCGATAAAATCGGAGATTACTGGCGTAAGCAAGGTCATTCTGAAGGATCATATCGACCACTGCATCGTAGACGCGGTGAAGGAGAATGACGAGGACGCTATCGAGAATCTCAAGGGAGCCATTGACAAGCTGTTATGAAGAATAAACTGACCTACGGCATCTTTTTAGCCATTCTTGCGGCAGCGCTGTATGCCATCAACTCACCTTTTTCCAAGCTGCTCCTTGACTACATGCCGTCCACCCTGATGGCAGGATTTTTATACGTCGGTGCGGGGCTTGGTATGGGCGTGATCGCTCTGATCCGCAAAGGAAAAAAGATTCATGCCACTGAGGAAAGCATCACGAAAGCGGAGCTTCCCCATACGATTGCCATGATCGTGCTGGACATTGCCGCACCGATCTTTTTGCTGATCGGACTTGACAACACCACGGCGGCAAACGCGTCCTTACTGAACAACTTTGAGATCGTGGCGACGGCGATCATTGCGCTGATGATCTTCAAAGAAAAAATTTCTCCCCGTCTGTGGGCAGGGATCATCTTTGTGGTTCTGTCCTGCGCGCTGCTTTCCTTTGAGGATATCAGCAGTCTGAAGTTTTCCGCAGGCTCGCTGTTCGTTCTATTGGCGGCGGTGTGCTGGGGCTTTGAAAACAACTGCACGAGAAAGCTCTCGTCCAAGGATCCCTTGCAGATCGTACTCTTGAAAGGACTCTTCTCCGGGCTCGGCTCGATCATCATCGGGCTTTGCATCGGAGAGCGGCTGACCAACCTTTGGAGCGTCTTTGCCGTGCTCGGCGTGGGATTCGTAGCGTATGGGCTGAGCATCTTCTTTTACGTATACGCACAGCGCATCCTCGGCGCGGCGCGGACCAGTGCTTACTACGCTGTGGCACCATTCATCGGCACGCTTCTTTCCCTCGTCATCTTTCGTGAGATGCCGAAGGTGACCTACTTTATCTCCCTTGCCGCTATGGCGGTGGGAGCTTGGCTCTGCTCCAAGGATGAGCCGATTTTTAAGAAGAAAACAAAAGAATTGCTGTAGTTGAGAAGCGTATAGAGTTGAGAATCGGGGCGCTATTGAAATATTGCTGAAAATATGATACAATATTTTCACTGTAAAAACGAGGTAGAAAAAATGAAGTTTGAAAATATAGATTGGGGGGACAGCAATATCGATAAAATCGAAATTGAATATGACTGCGCCAAGCTTTTGATTTTTAACGATACGTTGCAGAAAAATGTCTGTGTAAGTTGTACCGGCTTTGTAGGACTAACGAATCTGTGTATGTGGGACGATCAGATTATCGACGATGCAACAGTTCATCAAATCCAAGACGATGATGACACCCCGTTTATCAAAACGGTGTTTTCTGCGTATGACAAGGATTTTAACTACGGCGAACGTTGGCTGAACAAAGGAGTTCTTGAATTGCGCATCAGGCTTATCAACGGCATCGCTTTCAGCATTTATTGTCAAAAGATAGATGTTGAATATGTATAACCAATAGTGACCGCCCGTCCCTTCGGCCTTGCATAAGCCGTGCGTTTTTCTCGTGAGGGGCAAGAAAGCGGTCAATAGATGGCTAAAAATTACGGCAATTATGGGAGTAGAGAAACGTAGGGAAAGAACGCTTGTCAGCTACTCGAAATCAGTTTGTGCTAACGTGCGAGGGATTTCGGATTTCTCTTTTTATGCCACATTTCCTACACTTATTTTGATACAACGGTAACAGTACGGAGAGGTGTTTGTATTTGTGCTTGTCCTATTGCCTGTAGTTTCGCATATAATCGAGGCAGATAACTAAAAAAAGAAGGAGTGAATAATGATGAAAAAAAGACTATTATTTATTGCAATTTGCATTAGCCTGTGTATTTCCTTGTTGCCCTTTAATGCTCGGGCAGCCACACAGATCAGTTCTGTTACCATCACCAATGTGCCAACTCCTATGGCAGGGGATAAAGTCCCTGTTTCTGCAACTGTCAACACCCCCGGTACGCAGCTTTATTCTATGGATTGGTACGATAAAACTGCAGGACGTTTTTTGGAAAGCACCGATTATTTTATAGAAAATCATATCTATGAGGTGCAGCTGTGGGTGGAAGCCGAGAGCGGATATGAATTCCGTACAAACGGCTCAGTTCCTGATGTGACTGCCACGGTAGTCGGAAAGACCGCTAAGGTCAGCAAAGCCTACGAATATCAAGCCTGGGCTATGGTGGTGGTATCTGTCACCTTTGATGCCTGTGCAAAAAAAGAAATCAAATCTGTAGACATCCAGTTGGATGATATCACAAAACCGGGCAACGGTCTTCGGGCGGAGGAAGGTAAGTATATTCCTTTTTCCATCAAAAGCGGTGATGAGCAGGTAGTACTCTATCCGCAGCTGCACACCCGCTATTTTCCATATGGATTTCATTGGTCAAACTTCACAAAGGATACCGTGGCTTACCAAGGTGACCGTTTTCAGGGTGGCTGTGACTATTTTGTCACCATCGCATTGAAGCCTCGCAACAGTGAGTATGTTTTTGCCGATAATTTTACCGCAACCATTGGCGGTAAAAGCGCCCAGATCAAATCCTTAGGTAAAACCTATGTGGAAATTACTGTGGAGGTTACCTGCATCGGCACCATCGCGGGCGGCGGTATTAACCCTGTCGTGTCGCTTCCGAGGGACGGTAATGCCCCGGACTACGGGCTGTATTACGGCAGCTGTGAACACATTGAGTATGCCTCTGTGACCGGGTGGTACGATGTAGAATCCGGAAAAAGGCTTATTACCTCTGAAGATCAGTTTCAGGCAGGTAAACAGTATCGTGTAGAAGTGACCTGTACTGCCGCCTATGGCTACAAATTCCAGCGGGATGCCAATGACAAGATGGAATATTCCCCTATGCTCACCGGAGAAAAAGTAGATAGTTACAGCTTTGGTTATGATAGCTATCGGGGAAGAGAAATCATCGAATTGGTTAAAACCTTCACAGCACCTATACCGGAGCATATCCACACCGCCGGCAACTGGCAGTGCGATGAAAGCAGTCACCAAAAATATTGCACCGCTTGCGGTGATGGAATGGGCGGCGGCGCCCATTACGGTGGTACTGCCACCTGTACACAAAAAGCAAAATGTACGGTCTGCGACTACGGCTATGGCAAATTAGAAGATCACAAGTGGGGTTCAAAGTATCATTCGTTGGATGCGGTTGGTCATGCGTTGCAATGTGTGAATTGCAATGGATACGATACTCCAAAGCCCCATACTCCCGGTCCGTCAGCTACCCAAACGACACCGCAAACCTGCACCGAATGCGGTTATGTCATAGAGCCTGCAAAGAACCATACCCACACACCCTCCGACTGGCGTACTACGGGAATATATCACTACAAAGTATGTACCGCCTGCGGCGATTTTTTGGAACAGGAAGACCACAAGGGCGGCGTTGCCACTTGTAATGAAAAGGGTAAATGCACCGTTTGCGGTTATGCATACTTAGAAGAAAACGAGAAACACGATCCCGACACCTCCAAGTGGACGGCTTGCGGAAATCTGTACCACGCGCATCTGTGCAAACTTTGCGGCGCACACTGTGATATGGCCGACCACGCGGAAGGCCCGACCGGCACACCCGATGCCGCTGTGGTATGCAGGGATTGCGGCTATATTATGACACCTGCCAAGGATCACAAGCACAATCTCTCCAAGGTAGAAAAGAAAGACCCCACCTGTACCGAGCCGGGCAATTTGGAATATTACACCTGCGACGGCTGCTCGGATTATTTTGCCGACAGCGAGGGTAAAACCAAGATCACCGATACGGTTATCGCACCTTTGGGACACACGATTTCCGATGATTGGCAGTTTGATGTAAACAACCATTGGCGCACTTGTACCGTGTGTAAAGCCGTTCTGTCGGAAACACAGATGGCACACGAAATGAACGGTGAAAAATGTGCTACCTGCAGCTATGAAAGCACGCCTCTCGTAACAGATACGGGCAAAGTCCCCGAAACCGAGACCGAACCCACAGATACAACACCTCTGTCCACCGATTCGCAACCGTCGGATCAAGGAAACACCGATTCGCAATCGCAGAATGAAGGTAGCCACGGCGTTTCCGGATGGATATTGCTGCTGATAGGGCTTCTTGCTGTAGCAGGCGGTGTAGTTGTCGGTGTGCTGATCTTCAGCAAAAAGAAGAAATGACGGTATTGGTTGCGTGACGATGGTAAATAAGAATTAGTCGAAAAGGGTTGACGACAGCGGTCAACCCTTTTCTTATTGGTGTAGAGGATATTATGTAGATACAGTAGGAAGAAACAAAAAAGCAATTGCGGAATACATACGAAATCAGTTACAAGAAGATATATCGTTTGACCAAATGTCATTGGTGGAGTATGTTGACCCGTTCACGGGTAAGCAGGTAAAAGAAGGCTAATAAAAAAGCCCCTTTAGGGGCAGCCGGTGAAAGTGTTGCGGTTGGCAAATCTTTCGATGAGCCTATAGGCTCAGCCAGTCTTATGCCCTAAGGGGGCAGTGCATGCCACCGGCACGGCCGGTGGTCATGACTATGCTGTTTCAGAACTTGTTATCCGGTAAGAGTATTACCTTGTATGCTTCTTTTGAAAGCACGGACTCGATACCCTTTTGCCAGTCGTCCAAAGCGAAGCGCTTTGAAATGAAGGGAGCAAGCTTTACCTTGCCCTCGTCGAGCAGCTTCAGGGTGATCGACCAGGACGAAACGCTGGAGGAGTTCGAGGGAATGTAGTTTACCTCGCGGTCGAAGAAGTAGTCAAGACGGAAGGGAACCTTACCGCCGAACAGACCGATCTGAAGGTGTGTGCCCATAGGACGGATGACCTTCATACAGTTTTCGAGTGCGGGGGTAACGCCGGTACAGTCGCAGGTGATGTCGGCACCTTTTGGGTTGTTTGCATAGACAGCTTTGACAAGCTCGTCGAAGTTTGTGACACAGCAGTCTGCACCAAGCTCTTTTGCGAGGGCAAGCTTTTCGGCATCTGCGGGCAGACCCGACAGAATGACGTAGGCACCCCTTTCCTTAAAGAGCTGTACTGCGAGCTGACCCATGATTCCGGGGCCGCTTACAACGACGGTATCACCGGGCTTGACCTCGATCTTTTCGTAAACGCCGCGCACCATACAAGCGAGGGGCTCGGATAGGGCATAGTTAATCTTTTCCTCGAGAGTCTTTGCTTTATCGGATATTTTGAACGAATATTTAGCGGGCACGACAACGTAGTTAGCCATAGCGCCGTCGCGGTGCGAGCCGATCGACTTACGCTCCTTGCAAAGGGTAACGAGCCCCTCCTTGCAGAGATAGCATTCGTCACAGCTGTAGCAGGCGGGAAGGGAAACTACCCAGTCGCCCACCTTGAAATCGCCTACGTCACCGCAGCATTCGACGACTTCTCCCACGTACTCGTGGCCCATAATTACGGGCATTGTGACCGAGCGTTCATCGTGGATCGCGTGGATATCGCTGTTGCAGATGCCTGCCGCCAATACCTTTACCTTAAGCTCGCCGTTTTTAGGCGTAGGTTCGGGCATTTCCTTGAGACCAACGCCCTCCATACCGAGGGCAAATTTAACTAAACCTTTCATAATAATTGGCCTCCTTTTTCAGAACCATCTTGCGCCGGAGGGGGCTTTTTGATAGTTTTCGAGCGGCACCCAACCGGTCCAGAGGAACTGAGACATAGTCTTCTGTGTAACGCCGAAGGTGGTAAATTCCTCGGGCTTCAAAGCGCCTTCCTCGTAGGCGCGTACAAATTCGGGGATCTTATAGAGCTGCTTGATAACGCTGTCGGGAATCTCCTCGTCGATGTGGCAAACTCTTTCGGGATCGGCTTCGATGGTCATCTGCTGGATACGAGCCTGAAGCGAGAAGGTCACGTCAGCACCTGCCATAGAGGTAAGGTGGTGAACGCCTCTGAGGCCTGCAGGCATAACCGTAGCGGGAATATTGCGCTCCTTAAAGAGGTTGTAAACCTTTTTGCAGATGGCATTACCCGCGTTGCGGATGATATCGGGATCGATGTCGATGCGGCTGTCGGTAGCCGTTTCGAGCAGATATTCGTCAAGTCTGCCGCCCTGCTGAACGACAAAGAGGGGCTTCGGCTGAATACCCGCCTTTATAGCCTTTGCTCTGCCGCGCATATATGCGTCAGCCATTGCCATAGCTTGAGATACGGAGAAGTTGACCGTCGTGCAGACTGCAATGCCCCTTGAGGAAAGCTCCTCGACGAGGGGGAGGGCTGACATAATAGAGGGAGTCTTGACGGAAATGTTGTCCGCCCACGATGCGTAGCGGAGACCCTGGGCAAGCATCTTGTCGGCATCCATACAGATGGAGGGATCGAGCTGACCTAATGCATAGCCGTGCTGACCGTTTGTTTCTTCAAACACCTTGCGGAATTTTCCCGCAGCATAGGTGGCGACTATCTGAAGCAGTGCCTCTGCGTGCTCAGCTTGGGAAAGATCCTTCGGGATCTTGTCGACCATAGGCTGCCAGAACTCGGGCACCGCCTGAAGCGTCTTATAGGTAAGAACGGGGTTTGTTGTAACGCCGAGAGCGCCGTTTTCGATGGCGGCATCGATCTCGGAAGGAATGGCGGAATCGTGCCAGAACTTTGTGGGAGTCTCTTTTGTCAGCCACTGTAAGTAATTCATTGACAAACGCCCCCTGTATTAAAGCTTGAAGCTTGCGATCATACCCCAGCCTGCTTCAACAAACTGAGAGAGGGTTCTCTGGGATGCACCGAATCTTATGAATTCGCATTCTTCAAGACCGCCGATCTCATAAGCTCTTACAAACTCAGGAATGGTCTTGAGACGCGCGATCGTTTCGGAGGGAACCTCGTCGTTGATGTGCTCGACAAATTCCGGCTCTTTTGCGCAGGCGTCGACTATACCCGCAGAAAGGGAGAACGACATATCAGAGCCTGCAAGGGCAGTTGCGTGGTAAGCACCGCGCATACCTGCGGGCATAAGCTTTGCCTCGTAGCCGCGCTTGATGCACTCTTTGTATGCGTTCTTGATTGCGGCAGTACCTGCACATATAATATCCTGCTCGGGAACGTCTGATTGCATATCATAGGCAACGTCTCTGAGATAGTCGTCGATACGTCCGACCATAAGGACGGAGAATGCAGCGCCCGGCTTCTTGCCTGCGGCACGGCAGCGGTCAATACCGCGCTGCTGTGCAGCCGCGATTGCGACAACCTGAGAAGCGGTAAAGCTGACAGTACCGACTGTAGTGATGCCCTCTGCGGCAAGCTCCTCAATAGCTCTGAGACCTGCGGCGGTCGCAGGAATCTTAACTGCAATGTTGGGAGCCCAAGCGGCGAGACGGCGGCCCATTTCGATCATAGATGCGGTGTCGCCCTGCTTTTTGGGGTTGACCTGTGCGCAGACGTAGCCCTGAACGCCCTTTGTTTCTTCATAGATGGGCAAGAATTTCTTTGAGATCTCGACGGTGATACAGCGGAGGATCTCCTCTGCCTTAGCGTCGCCGGTAAGACCGACCGCCGAGTCGAGATATGGACACCAGAAATCGGGGTGTGCGTATAGAGATTTCATAACGAGAATGGGGTTTGTGGTAACGCCCGTAGCGCCGTTTTCGATGGCTTGATCCATCGTATGATATTCAGCGGAGTCTGTCCACCAGTAGCCGACGGATTCGCTGAGCTTTTTTAAATAAGGATTAGTAACCATAATATTTTGTTCCTTTCCGAACTTTTAAGTGTAATATAATAAAGGTAAGCAATGGGGAAAAGTCGAAACAGTGCCGATTCGGCACAGCTTCGACTCAGCTTTTTGCATTATTATATACGCTCAACAGTTCCTTCCCAAGTATCCATAGACTTCTTGCGGGAGTGCTCGTCATACCAGTGCTTTGTAACTGTCTTTGCACGGGTGTAGAAACGAACGCCGTCGAGACCGAGAACGTGCTGGTCGCCGAAGAAGGAGTCCTTGTTTCCGGAGAAGGGGAAATATGCGGAGGGAACGGGAATACCAACGTTGATACCTACCATACCGCCGTCGGAGAGGAGCTCGAACTGACGTGCATAGTAGCCGTTCTGTGTGAATATAGCCGAACCGTTTGCGAAGCGGTTTGCGTTCATGATCTCAAGACCCTCTTCAAAGGTCTTAACTCTCTTGATCACGGTGACGGGACCGAAGATCTCGCAGTCGCCGACTGTCATATCCTTAGTTACCTTGTCGAGGATGGTAGGACCTACGAAGAAGCCGTTTTCATAGCCGGGAACGACAACGTTACGGCCGTCGAGAACGAGCTCTGCGCCCTCGTCGATACCCTTCTGGATCCAGTCGCAAACAAACTGCTTATGCTTTGCCGTAACAACGGGACCGAGCTGTGTTTCGGGATCGTAAGCGCATCCGATCTTAAGAGCCTCTGCCTTCTTCTTGAGGAGGGCAACGAATTTATCTGCGATAGTATCCTGAACAACGATTACGGGGAGAGCCATGCAACGCATGCCGGCACAGCCGTAGGTGGAGTTGATGATAGCGTTTACAGTGCTTTCAAGATCGCAGTCTTCGAGTACGAGCGCGTGGTTCTTAGCCTCTGTCTGAGCCTGAACTCTCTTACCGTGAGCGGCAGCAACGGAGTAGATGTGCTTACCGATATCGGTGGAGCCTACGAAGGTTACAGCTTTGATACGGGGGTCGGTGAGGAAGAGTTCGGATTCCTTACGTGAGCAGGTAACGAGGTTAACGATACCCTTGGGGAAGCCCGCTTCTTCATAGAAGAGCTCGAGGATACGCATGGATGTAAGGGGAGTGTAGGATGCAGCCTTGAGGACTACGGTGTTACCTGTAGCGATAGCAAGGGGAACCATCCAGCCCCAGGGGATCATAGCGGGGAAGTTGAAGGGAACGATGCCTGCGATTACGCCGAGAGGCATACGGTAAGAAGCGGTATCAAATCCGGTAGTTACCTGAAGGGAAGCTGAACCCTGTGTAATATAGGGGGTAGCGCAAGCGAGCTCGGTAGGCTCGATAGCCTTGAGGATATCTCCTCTTGCTTCAACAAGATTTTTACCCAATTCTTTTGCGCAAAGCTCGGTGAGCTCGTCAATATGAGCGACCAAAACGTCGCGCCATTTAAACATCATCTGAGTACGTTTACTCAAAGAAAGCATAGACCATTCGGGGAATGCCGCGTGAGCGGAAGCGATGGCTTCCTCTACCTCTTCTTCGGTACAGCAGGGAACCTCTGCGATAACTTCACCGGTGGAAGAGTCGGTGACCTCCATCCATTTAGTAGTTTTGGAGTCTTTCCATTCTCCGTTGACACAATACTTTTTACGTTCAATTGCCATAGCTGAAATTTTCCTTTCTTTTTACTGAAAATTGTATTATAATTTAAAAAGGTGTACGGGTACAAAAGGGGCATTAACGTACATTGTAATTATAAATCTTTTGGGAGACATTGTCAATATGATTAGAGTAAAAATAGATATAATTATTATCGATTGTTTGATAGTGTTTGGCTAAATTAGACAATATCGATATGTGTGTATTGTGCGTTATGCTGTGACGGTATGGCTTAGGCTTTAAAACAAAACGTTTAAGCCGCGGCATAGAAAAAGTTGACGGCAAAGCAAATATATGCTTGAAAAAAGCAGGCTTGTGTGATATAATCAATAGCAGAATGATAATGGGAGAATAAATGAAAAATGATGGAAGGCTTGAGATACGGAATATGCAGTACCTCGTCGATCGCCCCCCGTTTTATCGCGGCGGTCAGAGAGGGGAAGGCGGGCGAAATAACGGCGGTTTCTTCAAGAACTCTTGAAAAGGCAAGAGAAAAGGCAACGGAGTGGAATATTCCTTATGCTTACGGAAGCCACGTCGAGCTTTTTAGGGACAAAAACGTCAATACCGTCTATGTTTCATCGGTCAATTCCGAGCATTACGGTATGGTAAAGACGGCACTCGAATACGGCAAAAACGTTGTGTGCGAAAAGCCGTGTACAGTATCGTCTGAGCAGACGGAGGAGCTTTTCAGAATAGCCGGAGAAAAGGGTCTTTTCCTTATGGAAGCACAGAAGATGCTTTTTTTGCCCGTTATCAACGAGGTCGCAAAAAGAATAAAAGAGGGATTTATCGGCGATGTAAAATTCGTCGATTTCAGCCACAGCTTTTCGGCAGGATATAACGATTGGCTGTTTGACCCCGCACTTGGCGGCGGCACTCTTTTGTCTGCCGGTATATATGCTATTCAGTTTTTGATCAGCTTTTTCGGTGACATAAAGAACGTAAAGGGCGTTTGTGTAAATGATGAGGGGCTTGCCGAAAAGGGCTACGTAATCAGCGGTGTGACAGAAAACGGCGTAATGTTTTGCGCAAAAAACAGCACGGACACAGCATTTGAAAACAAGGCTGTGATCTACGGCACAAGTGGTAAGATCGAAATACCCGAATACTGGAAGGCAAGACAGGCATTTATTCTTGTTGACGGCAGAGAAAAAGAGGAGATCAAATACCCCTGCAAATACGAGCTTATATATGAGGCAAAGCATATTGCCGAGTGTATAGAAAAGGGACTGACCGAAAGTCCTGTTGTTACAAAAGAAATATCGCTCAAGGGGATAAGAGCGATCGAAAGAATAAAGTCCGCCTGGGAATAAAGACAGGCAAAATATTCTCTTTTACAAGAGTGTGAAAAGGGGAATGAAAATGGAGAATTTAAACAGAGAATTTTTCGATGAATATACAAAGCTCGACAATCTGTGCCGACAGATGTTCAATTCCGAAAGGGGAGTAAGCAGCTACATTGAGGCTATGGAGTCGACCCCGTCTTCAAAGTCACGCAACGTGCCTGAATGGGGCTCGGACCTGAAGATGCTCAAGCAGTACAGACATATCCGAAACGAGCTTGCCCATTCTACGGGTGCGTTTCATCGGGATATATGTTTTTCGTATGATATTACGTGGATAAAAATGTTTTATAACAGGATAATAAAGCGTAAGGATCCGTTGGGGGTATTGTTTTCCATATCTAAAAAGGGCGGTTCGCAAAAGAAGAATACAATAGCCAAGAACCGCGTGAACGTCAAAGGAAAAAGCAAGAAAAAAACGGGTAGGAAGATCGACAAAAAGGCGGTTGCCTTAGGCTTTATCATGATAATGATAGCCATTATTTTGATAAATTACTTTACTTGAATACGGAGGACAAATGATTACTTTAATAAAAAACGTAAGGGTTTTCCGAGAGGACGCTTGGAAAAAAAGTGATATACTTATCTCGGGAGAAGCCGTTGAGAAGATAGACAGTACGATCAGTCTTGATTATGACGGACTGAAAACGGTAGACGGAGAGGGGAGATATGCCATTCCGGGATTTATAGATTCGCACGTTCATATAACGGGCGGGGGAGGCGAGGGCAGCTTTATTACCCAAGTACCGCCCATTAGGCTGAGTGCACCCGTAAGAGCGGGAGTTACCACCCTCGTCGGTCTTCTCGGCACCGACGGCACCACGAGAAGCGTTGCAAATCTTGTGGCAAAGACCAAGGCGTTAAACGAATTCGGTATGACGGCATACTGCCTGACGGGCAACTATAACTATCCGTCGCCCACGCTTACGGGCGACGTTATGAAGGATATTGTTTTTGTAAACGAGATAATCGGCGTGAAGCTTGCGATAACCGACCACCGCTCGCCCAATATATCGGAGGAGGGACTGATCAAGCTTGCCTCCGACGTGCGCGTTGCGGGAATGCTGGGCGGCAAGGCGGGTATTGTGCACATGCATACCGGCAAGGGCAAAAACGGATACAAATTGCTTTTTGATATACTCGAAAAGACTGATATTCCGATATCGGTGTTCAGACCGTCGCACGTTAATTTTTGCTGCAATGACGGCATAAAGCTTGCAAAAATGGGCGGATATATCGACTTCACCTGCTTCCCCAATGATATGGAAGATAATTGCAGAATGATCATAAATGCGCTTGGCGAAGCACCCGAGGGCTCTGTTACCGTAAGTACCGACAGCAACGGCAGTCTGCCTATATGGAACGAAAAAAAGGAAATGATCGGAATCGGAGCCGCAAAGATATCGGCATTGCCCGAGACGGTTGCGATGATGGTCAAAAAATGCGGATATCCCTTGGAAAAGGCAATCAAGCCGGCGACTGAAAATGCGGCAAGATCGCTTGGACTGTATCCGAAGAAGGGTGTGCTTTCCGAGGGAAGCGATGCCGATATCGTTTTGCTTGACAGCGACCTTATGCCCGACACCGTTTTTGCAAAGGGCAAGTGTATGGTGGACAAAAAGGAGCTAAAGGTCAGGGCAAATTTCGAGGATATGTAAGCTGTATTACAATATTAAAAAAGCGACCGGGTGAAAAACTCGATCGCTTTTTTGTTTATTTTACTTTTTGCCCAAAATATAGCTCTGATCGATAAGCTCAAACAGCCTTTCGTCGGGCATTCTTCCGTCAAGGATAACGGTTATCCAATGCTTTTTGTTCATGTGAAAGCCGGGAAAAATAAGAAAGTTGTCGACAAGGCTCGGTATATCCGCGGGACTTGCGTGAAGGTCGATTATTTCGACCCTTTCGTCGGAATGTAAACCGAGCTTGCGCTTTGAAACGGTAAGGAGGGCGGCATACCATTTGTTGGTGTCCGACCGCCTGACAATCGCGTTGTCGATGGCGTCCTCCCAAAGATGCTCAAGCCTGTTGCCGTATTTTGCTTCAAAATAGGATATCACCCTTTTGCTCTGGTCAAACTTAAATATCTCGCTGTCAAAGCAATTATTTGAAATGTCGGCAAGTACCCTGTCATATTCGCTTCTGACCTCACCGATAAAACTGCCGACGGCGTTTTTTACAAGATGGAGTATGTATTCTTCGTTTGACAATACGTCGATCAGCTTGGTTTTTACATCGCCGTTTTTTAAAACGGTAACGTATAGCACCATCTGGTCATTCAGAATATGACACGAATAGATATATCCGTCGTCATTTTTTGAAAAGCCGTAGCTTATCAGCTTTTTTGCGTTCGGTGTCTTGTGGATAAAAAACTTTTCGGTCATGGTTTAAGTCTGGTGGTGAAGTCTGCCATCATTTCGCTGATCTTGATGGACTGCGGACAGACTGCCTCGCAGGCCTGACAGCCGATGCAGGCAGACGGCTTTTTGTTTTCCTCCATAAGAGATGTTTCTTTGGGCGCAATATAACCGCCTGTCGTGAATTTATAGTTGTTGTAAAGCTCGATGATGTAGGGAATGTCGAGCTCCATCGGGCAGTATTCGGTGCAGTATTTGCATCCCGTGCAGGGAAGAGGATTTTTTGCCGTCATCTTTCTGCCGAGGTCAAAAAGAAGCTCGGTTTCTTCCGATGTCAAGGGCTTTTTCTCGGAGAAAATATCGACGTTTTCTTTCAGCTGCTCGAGGTTAGACATACCCGAAAGCGTGACGCAAACGCCGGGCACCGTCTGAATGAATCTGAATGCCCATTCGGCTGTTGTTCTGTCGGGACGTGCATCCTTTAATACCTTGTCGAATACGGGCGCGAGATTGAAAAGACGGCCGCCGCGAACGGGCTCCATTACCCAGACGGGAACGTTGATCGAATTGAGGAAATCTACCTTTGCTTTGGCATCCTGATATTCCCAGTCGAGCCAGTTGAGCTGGATCTGACAGAACTCAATGTCATTGCCGTATGCATCGAAAAAGCGCTTCAAGGTATCTATCGAGCAATGGCAGGAAAGACCGAGATGCTTGATCCTGCCAAGCTTTTTCTGTTCTGTGAGGAAGGAGTAAACGCCGTATTTTTCATCATCGAGATAGGCTTCGATGTTGCTTTCGGAAACGCAGTGGAAGAGGTAAAAATCGAAGTAGTCGGTCTTGCACTTTTCGAGCTGCTTTTCGAATATTTCTTTTTGTTTTCCGAAGTTTTCGAGGTCATATCCGGGGAACTTTGATGCGAGATAATAGTCATTTCTGTCGTATGAGGAGAGTATCTCGCCGAGCACCGATTCCGACTGACCGTAGTGATAGCCCCAGGCAGTGTCATAATAATTTATGCCGTTTTTGAAGGCGAAGTCGATGATCTCCTTTGTTTTTTCAAAATCGACGGACTTGTCGGGCAGAGTGGGGAATCTCATACAGCCGAGACCTAAGGCAGACAGCTGTTTTTCTTTAAAAGCGTTATAAAGCATATTGTTTCTCCCAATTTTTGTTTTTTACAAAACAATTTTACCACATATATCGGATAAATGCAATACGTATTTCAATCGATAAGATTATCTCTTTCAAAAAGCGGGGAATCGAAAAAGTCTCTGACCGATATTTCGAGCCCCTCGCACACCTCATAGATTATACGTATCTTCATACTGTCAAAATTGCAGTTCAGTATTGTGCTTAAGGTGGATTGAGGCACACCGCTTTTCATAGAAAGGGCATATTGCGTATAGCCTTTTTCCTTACACAACTCTTTTATTCTTTTTGAAACTGCTGTATTAAGCTTCATAATTTGTTCTCCTGTACTTTGATTACTTGATATCAGTATAGGTTGCTAACAAAAAACCGATGGAAGATCCATCGGTTTTCTAATGCTCTTATAAAAAGCTTATGCAGCCTTCTTTACAGCGGTGATGTGAGTGTTAACACCCTGATACCAGTAGAGGAAGCCGTCAACGTCGATAACGTCGCCAGCCTTGAGCTCGGAAACAGTCTTGTAAACGTCTGTGTCAGCGTTTGTGAGATAGAACTCAACGCAGAAGCTGTAGGACTTGCCGTCCTTAGCAACGGTAAGGTAGATATCATCTGTTCCGGGGGTGTTCTTGTATTCGATCTTTTCAACGGTCATGCCCTTGAAGGTAACGACCTTGTTCTGATGCTTGATGAGGTCGTCTGTGCCGAGAAGAGCTGTAACGTCAGTAGCTTCAGCGATCCACTTGTCAGCTTCAACGATCTCGAATGTAGCGTCGATGATCTCAACTTCGCCTTCCCAAGCAGTCTTGTTGCCGGTAACCTTGATCTTTGTACCAACCTCGAGCTTAGCGTAGTCTTCCTTGGAGCAAGCCATTTCGTACATGAAGTAAGCGCCGTCGGGATCCTGAGC
Source organism: Clostridia bacterium (assembly GCA_017441005.1). Lineage (GTDB taxonomy): Bacteria > Bacillota > Clostridia > Oscillospirales > CAG-272 > RGIG1995. The sequence goes on from JAFSAM010000024.1 coordinate 18,545, forward strand.
ATAAACTGTAGCCTTGTCTTCCCACCAGGACTGCTTGCCCTGAACGTAAGCTTCGATTACGACCTTAGCGTCCATTTCAGCAGCATCGTATTCAGCGTAGGTCATAACGCCTTCAGACTTTACTGCAGCGGGATCTGTTGCCTTCTTTACAGCGGTGATGTGAGTGTTAACACCCTGATACCAGTAGAGGAAGCCGTCAACGTCGATAACGTCGCCTGCCTTAAGCTCGGAAACAGTTTTGTAAACGTCTGTGTCAGCGTTTGTGAGATAGAACTCAACGCAGAAGCTGTAGGACTTGCCGTCCTTAGCAACTGTAACGTAGATATCATCTGTTCCGGGG
>JAFSAM010000004.1 GCA_017441005.1 Clostridia bacterium
GAGCTGCGCAGCTGCGTTTCTGTCCCAGTACTCCTTGGTCATATCGAAGCGCTCAACGCTCGAAAGGTCGAGGAGAAGGTTTTCTCTTGCAAGTGTTGCAAGTCTCTTACAGCTACCGACGATCAGATCAAACTCTGTAGCGCCGCCCATTACCTGGGTACGTACGGTCGTGAGAAGGTCGGTTACCTGCATCTGCTCAAAGTCGATGTTGTGCTTCTCTTTAAGAAGCTCGTTACGGCGATATACAGCGTCGAGAAGAACGTTCTGCGTTTCACCGTCGGATACCATGTAGTTTACGGAGTATGCGTTGCTGTCCATATAGGGCTGGCATACGAAGGTAAATACATATCCGTTGTAATCCTGCGGAGGGATCTCGGGGTCAAGACCTTCGGGAGCATCAATGGGAGCAACAGTCTGCTTGCCGCCATCACCGCCATCGCCCTTGTCACCGTCACCGCCGCCGCACGCTACGAGTGCGGACATAGCCATAATAGCAACAAGAAGCAAAGCCAAAAGTCTTGAAAGGGATGTCTTTTTCATAACAAATCTCCTTTGTAAAATTTATATACGTCTAACAGTATATCATAGAGTAACAAGTCTGTCAACAGCAAAAAAACACACTATCGACAATTTTTTGTAAAATTATTATAACATAACAATTCTATATCAAATACCGCAATTCCAACGCTTGTCAATGTTAAGCGGTGCTCTTCTAAGCCATCCGCCATTTGAAAAATCGGGGAAAAACACGGGCTGACCGCCGAGAGCAAGCGACTCCTCAACAAGCACGGAGATCGCGATCCAGGTCGCCGCATCGTAAACGTCGATCGGCATATCATAGCCCTCTCTGATACAGTCGGCAAACGCCATAAGTATCAAGTAGTCGGCGTCACCGTGGGCTCTGGGATTGATCGAATACTTTTCCATATACTTGTTTCTGTCAAACCATACCCAGCCGGGATGCTTATATTTTTTTGCATATTTATCAAGCCCTTCCCATTGCTTTGCGGTAGGAGCCTTGGGATCTGTCGGAGTCATACCGTCGATATGAACAGACTTCAATTCATCGTGATAAACGCCGTTTGTTCCGTGAAACTTAAAGCCCTTTGACGCAGGAGCCGGCAATGCGGTATTCCAGGTAAGAAGCACTGTCTCGCCGCCCGCACATTTGATCATCGTTGTAACAACGTCTCCCTGTGCCAAGGGCTTAAACTCGCCCGCCTTTTCCTTGCCGTATTGCTTTTCGACATAGGAGTTTAGCCCCACAGCCTTGCTTGACATAGCGGTCAAAGAAATAAATCTGTTTCCGCGGTTTATGTTAAGCGCCTTTGCGATAGGTCCGATATCATGTGTAGGATACGGCTCCATATTGCGCTTCATTCTGTTGACTATACGCTCGTTTCCCGGAACTCCCCTGTTAAACGCATCGTATTCTTTATAAACAATATCCGTGACACAGTGCTGATAACAGCCCGCCGCATGAACGATCTCTCCAAAAAGACCGTCCTTGATCATATTCATAACAAGAAGAACGTCTCTGTTGTAGCAGGTATTTTCGAGGAACATAAATTTTGCCCCCGTTCTTTCCTGAACCTCAACAAGCTTGAAGCACTCCTGCAACGACATAGCAGGTCCTACCTCCATAGCGACTGCCTTTCCCGCCTCCATCGCCTTGCAGGCGAGGGATATATGCGCAGACCACGAGGTAGCGATTACGACAGCATCTATCGCAGGATCGTTAAGCATAGCATCGTAGTTTTCGTACACCTTAGGCTTTACGCCAAGCTCCTCTGCCGCCTTGACGGCAAGATCAACACACTCCTGATTCAGGTCGCAGAAGCCCACTAATTTTGTGCCGGGTATCCTGATCACCTTTTTCATCATAAGACGGCCTCTCGAGCCGAGACCGACAAAACCGAACTTAACAGCTTTACCTGCCATAACTTTTTCCTCCAAATGCAAATAAATCAATCAAACTCGTAACGTTTTTTCTCTCTTGTGAAGCTTATGGCCTTTCCGGGGTCTTTAAGATACCTCTCCAAAGCCATTCCCGTACCTATGGCAACGCACGATATCGCATTTTCAGCAACCCGTGTTTTTATTCCCGTGACGTTTGCGATAAGTCGGTCGAGACCGTACAGCATACTTCCGCCTCCGGTCATTATTATTCCCTTTTTGGTTATATCTTTAAGCATTTCCGGCGGTACTTTTTCTATCACCGCACAAATTGCCTCAACTATAGACGTGACAGGCTCCTCGAGTGCCCCCACCATTTCCGACGAGGTCAGCTTGACTGCCTTGGGCAATCCTTCAATAACGCCCCTTCCCTTCACCTCGAGGGTAAGCGGCTCTTCTCTCTGCCATACCGAGCCGATCTCGGTCTTTACCTTTTCGGCAGTCCGCTCTCCTATAAGAAGATTGTGTCTTCTCCTTACGTATCTGGTGATAGCCTCGTCGAACTTGTCACCGCCAACGCGCACAGACTCCGAAAAAGCGATCTGTCCGTAGGAAATAACGGCAATATCGGTAGTTCCGCCGCCGATATCGACGACCATCTGTGCATCGGGACTCATAATATCTACTCCCGCACCTATTGCGGCGGCAAGCGGCTCCTCTATAAGATATGTATATCTTGCTCCTATCTGCGTTGCGGCATCCCTCACCGCCCGTTCTTCAACATCGGTTATTCCGCTCGGAACGCACACTGCTATGATCGGCTTGAATATCTGGGACATTGCAGTCGCTTTTTTTATAAACTGCTGAAGCATCGTAAGGGTGACCTCATATTTGCTTATGACACCCTCACTCATAGGCTTTATTACGGATATTCCGGCGGGTGTTCTGCCCAGCATCATAAGTGCATCTCTGCCTATTTCAACAAGCTCGCCCGTCTCGTCGTTTACCGCAACGGCAGAGGGCTCGTCAAGCACAATACCCTTGCCCTTTACATAAATAAGAACCGATGACGTACCGAGGTCAATTCCTATAAATCTTGCCAAACAAAACGCCCCTTTCTTTAAAAATTCGCAAAACGATTCATTTTATTATACAACATTCTTTTGCTTTTTGCAACAGTTTTTTAAATAAAGAAAATGATTACATTTTTCTGTCCAACACTTGAAATAGGCAGAATAGTATGATATAATATGTAAGTTAAAATGGATAATTGTGCGTAAAAAGCGTAAAAAATGCAATATTGAAAGGAAATTGATATGTTATTTGTTAAAAAAAGTCTGTCAAAGGGCTTAAAGACCGTACTTGACTCCATAAACGCATCCCACGGTCTCGACGAAGAAAAAATATCGCAAATGCTTGAATACCCACCTGACGAAAAAATGGGTGATATCGCCCTCCCCTGCTTCAAGCTTTCAAAAACGCTTCGTATGTCCCCCGTTATGATCTCCGAAAGAATCGCGTCGGAGCTTAAAGATGAAAACATAGATAGAATCGAAACCGTAAACGGTTATCTTAATATATACGTAAAAAGAAGCTATTTTTCCGAAAACGTGCTCGGAAAGATCCTTGATGGCAAGGACAGCTACGGCTCCTTCGATTTCGGAAAGGGCAAGACGGTAGTCCTCGACTACTCCTCTCCCAACGTAGCAAAGCCCTTCCACATCGGTCACCTCGGCACGACGGTGATCGGTCACTCGCTCAAGAAGCTTCACGAATTTGCCGGTTACAAATGTGTCGGCGTAAACCACCTCGGTGACTGGGGTACGCAGTTCGGCAAGCTCATCGTTGCATACAACCTCTGGGGCGACAAAAAAACGATCGAGGAAAAAGGAATTGACGAGCTCGTCGCGCTCTACGTAAGATTCCACAAGGAAGCAGAGAAAGACCCGACACTCAATGATAAGGCAAGGGCTGAATTCACCAAGCTCGAGCATTTCGACGAGGAAAACATCAAGCTCTGGAAATGGTTTATCGACATAAGCATCGAGGAATATAAAAAGACATATAAACAGCTTGACATCGAATTCGACAGCTACTGCGGCGAAAGCTTCTACAGCGACAAGATGCCCGCGGTAATCGAAGAAATGAAGCAAAAGAACCTTCTCAAGATAGATGACGGCGCCTCTGTGGTAGACCTTGAGGAATACAAGATGCCCCCCTGCCTCATCCTCAAGAGAGACGGCTCGTCACTCTACCCCGCAAGAGATATTTCCGCCGCCCTCTACCGTAAACAGACCTACGATTTCGAAAAGGTCGTATACGTTACCGACGCAGGTCAGTCACTCCACTTTGCACAGTGGTTCAAGGTAGTCGAGCTTATGGGCTACGAGTGGGCAAAGAACCTTGTCCACGTTCCCTACGGTAAGGTAAGTCTTAACGGCGAAAAGCTCGCAACGAGAACCGGCAACGTTATTCTTCTTAAAGACCTCTTCGCTTCGGCAATCGAAAAGGTTAAGGATATAATGAACGAAAAGAACCCCAACCTCGAAAACAGAGACGAAAAGGCTGTGGCTGTAGGCGTCGGTGCAATCGTTTTCTACTATCTCTCAAACAACAGGATCAAAGACATTAACTTTATGCTTGAGGATGCACTCAACTTTGACGGCAACACAGGTCCCTATGCACAGTATACCTACGCCCGAACCTGCAGCGTTCTCGAAAAGGCGCAGAGCATTGACAGAAGCGGAAAGACAAGCTACGAAATAAACGACAAGGAAAAGGCTCTTCTCCGCACACTTTCCCTCTTCCCCGAAAAGGTGCTCCAGGCTCTTAACGATTATGAGCCCTCGGTAATTACAAGATATATTCTTGACGTATGCACAGACTTCAACGGCTTCTATCACGATTGCCAGATCCTCGGTGCAGACGATGAAGACACAAAGATATTCAGACTCGACCTCACCGAAGCAACCAAATACGTGCTCGGAAATGCCTTCTCTCTCATCTGCATGAGAAAAACAGAAAAGATTTAAGTAAGATATAATTAAGGAGAATAGAAAAATGTCAGGACATTCTAAATGGAAAAATATTATGCATAAGAAAGAAAAGACCGACGCACAGAAGGCAAAGGTTTTTTCAAAGGTAGGCAAGGAGATCACCGTTTGTGTTAAGGAAGGCGGTCCCGATCCTATTTCCAACAGCAAGCTCCGCGATCTTATTGCAAAGGCAAAGTCGCTCAATGTTCCTAACGATAACATTGACAGAATAATCAAAAAGGCTACCGCCGCAGACAGCGCAAACTACGAAGAGATCGTTTACGAAGGTTACGGTCCCTCGGGCGTTGCGGTTATCGTCGAGGCATTGACCGACAACCGTAACCGTACCGGCGGTGACGTAAGACACTACTTCGATAAATACGGAGCATCGCTCGGTCAGACCGGTTGCGTAAGCTACCTGTTTGCCGACAAGGGCGTTATCATCGTAGGAAAGGCAGACGGCCTTGACGAAGATAAGCTCATGGAGGATGCACTCGAGGCAGGCGCCGAGGACTTTGTAGACGAGGGTGAGATCTTTGAGATCTACACCACCCCCGAGGATCTCGACTTTGTAAATCAGACACTTACGGACAAGGGCTATAAGATCGAATCCGCAGAAAAGGATAAGATCCCCTCAAACTACGTAACCCTCGACAACGAAGATGACCTCAAAAAGATGAGACTTCTCATCGAATACCTCGAGGAGCACGACGACGTACAGGAGATCTACCACAACTGGGACGCTCCCGAAGAAGAATAAGTCAATTATTGACCGCAACAGGCAAAAACCGCAGAAAAGTTTTTTCTGCGGTTTTTTATTAGTCGGTACAGCTTGTTTTTTATCTTTTCTTTTTATTCTTCTTTTTGCGTTTTTTTGTTGACGGTACACCGAAATAGCCGCCGACACCTCCGATCAAAGCAACGAACAGAAACATGACCCATGTTATAAATCCCATCGGACTGCTGCCGTCACGCAAAAAGAGCGACAGCATAATAACGACAAGCATAAAGATCCCGCCGGTTGCAAGCCCCGACACCAGTCCCTTTTCCATATTTGCCCTCGCTGAAACAAATCCGCCGATAAACGCGCTGATGTATAGTGCCGATCTGCCGAAAAGCCCCAAAAGCCTTGACGGATCTTCCATGGAATTGCTTATCCAGCCAAACAGAAAAATCAAGCACAAGCTTGTCAGCATTGCCGCAAGCAAGCCCTTCACACAGTTTTTGAAAAATAACGTTTGCAAAAAAATCCACCCTTTCGTAAAAACATCTTTTGATTAATGTTTATGAAAGGGTTGATATTTTTATTCAAGAATTATTCGGCATCTTCCGCTTTTACGTCAACGACCTTAACAGCACTCTTGAGAATTCTGATCTTGGTCTTGTCGCCGCTTGTCTCGATGAGACAAGTCTCTTCTTTGATGCTGATGATCTTACCGATAATACCTCCGATGGTGGTGATCTCGTCGCCTACCTGAAGATTATTTCTCATTTCCTGAATTTCGCGGTCCTGCTTCTTCTGGGGTCTGATCATAAAGAAATACATGAACACAACGATAAGAACAATTGGGAGCAACATTCCGAGTATACTGCCGCCACCGCCTGTGCCGTTACCTGCGCCTGCGCCGCCCTCTAACAATCTGATCAACATTGTACCGATACCTCCGTTTGGTTGTTTTTATTTTTGATGTACACATTATATACCACTTTGCACATTCTTGCAAGTGTATAATGTAAAATTTTTGAAATTACTTAAATTATTATGAGTTTTGCAAACGCGCAAACAGCTTTTGCATATATTCTTTTGCGCCTCGGTTTTCGGGCAAAGACAGAGTTATATCCGAGGACAAAACACAATCAGCCTCTTCAAAAGCCTTCTTTAGCAGATCCATATTACAGAGATTTGCAAACCTGAAATGAATACCGCCGCTCTGCCTTGCATCCCCTCTGGAATTCGGGAAAAAGTCGCCGGGACCTCTCTGCTCAAGATCGGCTTCGGCTATTTTATAGCCGTTATTGGTCGAGCACATAACCTTCAATCTGTTCTGCGCTTTTTCTCCATTGGAGGACGAAACAAGTATGCAATATGATTTGTCGGCACCTCTGCCTACTCTTCCTCTCAGCTGATGAAGCTGTGAAAGACCGAAGCGCTCCGCATTTTCTATAACCATCAAAACGGCATTAGGCACGTTTACTCCCACCTCGATCACCGTTGTTGAAACGAGTATTTTGATCTTATTCTGCTCAAAATCACGCATAACGCGGTTCTTTTCTGCGCTCTTCATTTTGCCGTGTATCAGACCTACGGGTATATCGGGGAACACCTCGTTCTGCAACCTTTCCGCAAGCGAAACAGCCGATTGAAGCTTCGTCTTTTCCTTTTCTTCAATATCCTCACCCGTGAAATCAAAGGGCAAAAGTCCCTCTTCGCTGTCCTCCGATTCCTCGACGGTCGGACAAACGATATAAACCTGATTTGAGGTTGCGTTTTTACGGATAAATCCGTTCAAGCGCTCTCGGTAGCTCTCGTCGACAAGAAATGTGTCAACGGTCTTTCTGCCGGGAGGCAGCTCGTCAAGCACCGATACGTCGAGATCACCGTACAGTATCAAGGCAAGCGTTCTCGGTATGGGGGTTGCCGACATGACCAGTATGTGGGGGGATCCACCCGTTTTCTTTGCCTTTTCGGCAAGAGAGGAGCGCTGGCGGACACCGAATCTGTGCTGTTCGTCGGTTATGACAAGTCCTAATCTTTCAAAGCTTAATTTCTCGTTAAGCAATGCATGTGTGCCTATTACTATATTGATATCACCTATAGCAACACCCTCGCATATACGTCTTTTTTCCGAAGCAGACGTCGAACCCGTAAGAAGTGCACATTTGATACCAAGCTTGTCAAACAAGACAGAAAGCTCGTTATAATGCTGTGTAGCCAATATTTCAGTAGGTGCCATAAAAGCACCCTGCGCACCGTTTTTTACGGCAATGTAAAGAGAGGCGGCAGCACAAACGGTCTTACCGCTTCCGACGTCTCCCGAAAGCAATCTGTTCATCGGTCTGCCTTCCCCGTTTGAAAGATCGGCGGCAATCTCGCTGACGGAACGGCTCTGCGCTCCGGTCAGGCTGTAGGGCAAAAGCTTCAAAAACTCGGTAAGATCGGTATTATCCATCACCAATGCATTTCCGCCCTTTTTGATCTGCCTTTTTGCCATTGACAGTCCCAGAGCAAAAGCATAAAGTTCTTCAAAAACGAAACGCATACGCGCCTTTTGCACCATTTCGGCATCTGTCGGAAAATGTATTTCGTATAGAGCTTCTTCTATGGGCATAAGTCCGTATTTTTTTAAAACGTATGATGGAAATATTTCCGGGAAAGCATAACCCTCGGCTTTCAGGGTATTGAAAGCCAACTCGGTAGAGCTTTTAAGCAGCTTTTGTGTCAGCCCCTCCGTAAGCGGGTACACCGGCACAAGGTCGGGAAGCTTTTTCCCCGAAACGATCGGCTCGTATACCGGCGACGACATTTCCCTGCTTCCGTATTTAACCGACAGCTTTCCGTAAAATCTGAATTCGTCTCCGATGTGGAATATATCTTTAACAAACGGCTGATTAAAAAATACAAGCGTACATTTGCCCGAATCGTCAAAGGCAACGAATTTTGTGATCTGCTTTCTGTTTTTAAGCATAAAGGTCTGCGGCTTGGTAGCAACCGTCATAACAAAAGATCCTACCGTCCCGTCGGGAGTCATAGCGAGAGAAAGCACGTTACCCCTGTTTTGATATGCTCTCGGAAAATGATAAAGCAGTTCTTCTACGTCTCTTATTCCAAGAGAATAAAACAGCTCACACCGTTTTTTCCCAATTCCGGGCAATGCCCCGATGGGTGTCGAAAAATCCATAAAAACGCCTCCCTCTCATAAAATCAACACAGGCGGAGAATCAATCTCCGCCAAAAGAATTATTCAGAATCGTCGTCGGAAGAAAACAGATCGTCTCTCGGCTTATTCTTGGGCTCGGTCGCCTTGCTCTTTAAAACGACGGCATCTCCGTCGGACGATACGGCAAACGCGATCGATCTTGTAAACACGTAGACCGTCAAGGCCGAAAGATATATAAGGCAAGTTGCCTCCAATGTAAGCATTCTGTCTCCCTGCAACCATATCAAAAGCTCGGGAAAAACAGAAGCCGACATAAACACCACCGTCAGACAGGAAGAAACAAAGTAAAGTCTGGGCTTTGCTTTTCCGATAAGTGCTCTGCATTCGAGAAGCTGATACACAAGCAAGAAAACAAGAGAAAGCTGACGAAGTATCTTTGCGGGACTGTTGACCAAAACTGTCTTATCAAAGCAAAGATCAAGCAGATATATAAGTGTCCAAAGAACAGCAAAAAATGACAAAAATACAACAACATTGCTCGAGCTTTTTCCAAAAAACAGAACCGCAAGGAAATAAGCCGCCACAAGGAACGCTATACAAGCCCCCGCAAATTCAAGCTTATTGATGGACTTAAATGCGGTCAATCCGTCAAACAAGCCGCACGTTTTAAAGAACACTATACCGTAGAATACGACAGCTACTGCACCGCCGGCACAAAAAACACCGTTGTACCAGGTACCGCGCTTTAGTTCTCCCGGTATCAGATCTTTTCTTAACATAAATGCCGAGGTACAAAACAGTATAGCGGCAATTGCAAGAAAAATATAAAAAGCAACGGGAGTCATAGAACCGCGCGGATAAAGACCTGTCTTAACCTCCGCATAATCTTTAAGCAAAATATATTGAAAGACCACGGCTACGGCAGACGTCACCACGGTAAGCGCAACGTACAGCCAAGCAACTTTTTTGTTTTCGTTCATATCACTTTTCCTTACGAATTTATTTGAAAGACATTATACACCGAAATTATGTATTTTTCAAGTCATTGACGTAAAAATCAGAATTCTATGCATATACAGTTACATATACAAACGGTTAACACCGATAATATCCCCGTTGTCGGCAAGAATATCCGCCTCTCTCGAGTGGCTCGACATAATGATCACCTGCGAATCGCCCTCGGCATATTTATTAGCCACGGAAAGCATATTCTTTAGCCTTCCGTTATCCAATCTTGAAAAGCTTTCGTCGAAAACTACAGGCAGCTTCTTGCCCGTTTTTGCAAACATTTCCGCCAATGCGAGTCGGAGAGAAATGTATGCTATGTCCTTTGTGCCCGAGCTTACGCAGTCAATAGTCTTTGTAAATACAGCCCCCCCGTCTTCGAAGGTATACGTCATATCGAGCCCATCGGAAACGCCGATCTCTTTGTATTTTCCCTCGGTCAGCCCCTCCATAAGTCTGCCTGCTGACGCCGACAGACCGGGAGCAAGACGGTTACGCAGATTAACCGCACCGCTCTGCAGCTTTTCGTACGCCAAAACATACGCATCGTGCTTAAAGCTAAGTTCCTCAATCCTGTCCTTCACAGCATTGAGACGGCTTTCAAGCTCGGATGGGTTATCTGCCATAGCTTTGAGTGCGGCAAGTCGGCTTTCGAGCGCAGATATTCTTTCCTGCAATGCCTCTTTGCCCTTAAAAGCAAACTCGTATCTCCTTTTTATCTCGTCGGTGTTTTCAAGAGACACCTCGCACTCGATGGAATCATACTCTGCCCGTACCGCCGCCTCGTCATAGCCGACAAGCTGTTTTTCGATAACCCCAAGCACAGCTTTGTTTTTCTCTATATCCCTGTCGAAAAGTGCAATATTTTCTCCGATCACGCCGAGATCCGACAATACGTCATCCGTGCAAGAAATGACCGCTTCGTACGAGGCTTCATCGGGAAAAATCCCCCACTTTGCCAAAACCGAACAGGTCTTTTTCAAACAAGCCTTAAGATTATCCTCCGCAGTCTTCTGCTGTGCCAGCCTGACGGCAAGCATCTCACGTCTGTGAAGCTCGTAATTCTCGTGCTCCTCTATCCTTGACACTGCAGAAGCAAGCGCCTCTTCGCTATCCACTTCAAAATAATCATAGATATCGCCTATGTCGCCGTTCGCTTTTCCGATAAACATGAAAAATACCACCGCGCAAATTGCAAGAACAGAACAGCCTATATAGAAGTAGACACCAAGTCCTCCGAGAGACTCAGAAAAAAACATACCTACTATAAGCGCAAGCAATGCGGCAAGAGCAAACACTCCGCCTATTACCGTGTACTGCTTCTTTTTGTTCTTGTAATAGGCTATGTTGTCGCAAACGCCCTCTTTTCCCCCGCACTCTCTTATATAATCGGCGTGCTCCTGTGAATAAACAGCCTCCTCACCGAGGTCGGATACGTCAAGCAAGGCATCTGCATTATTCTTGAGCAAAACAAGCTCGCTTTTTGCATTCTTGACCTCGTTCAGGTATGCTTCATCGGGGCAAAAGCCGTCAAAAGCGGTTGCCTCCCTGATCTGCGCCCTGCTTTTTTTACAATATAAAAGCTGTTCTTTGTATTTCCGGCTTTCGTCAAACTTGCCGATTATGCCGTGCAGCTCATTTTTGCGCATCTGCGCTGCCATTTTCTCGCAGTCCTTTTTATTCTTCTCGACCGCAGAAACGTTGAAGCGCAACGATGCTTCGTTTTGCATTATTTCCTCGTTTACCCTTCTTGCTCGGTCAAGCCCTTCGACAAGGGCATCTCTTTCGTTTTCGAGCGAATCCATCAGACAGCGTCCCGTATTTTTCTTGTGTCTGATCATCGCTCTTGCATCGTCGAGCTTTTTCAGCGCCTTTTCGGTATTGATGCTTTCATCGGCAGAATAGAAGATGTTTTCCACAGCCTGTCCGATGTCTCCGCCGTTAAAGTATGCGCCCTCTTGCTGACGGATATAGACTGTTCTCACGAACACCTCCTCCGGCACACCGAAAAAGTAATCGCCGGGATCGGTGATGTCGGACATAATAGTACCGTTTGACAGATCGACCACCGTCACCTCGTCCTTATATCCCGTTCCATGAGGGAGCATCGATCTTTCGATACGGTAGCTTTTAGCTCCGTCATTAAGAACCACACTGCCCGAAACGTCGTTTGTCTTCCAGCTTATATATCTTTTTCTCTCACTCATTTCTCCGCCGACACTTTTATTCGACAGACCGTAAAAAACAAATTTGATAAATTCGCAAAGCGTACTTTTACCCGACTCGTTCTTGCCCTCGAGAATATTCACTCCCGAGGAAAAAGAAAACTCGCGGTTGGAAAGCTTGCCGAAATTACCGATCTTAATTTTTTCTATATACATAAACCGTAACCTCAAAAATCAATAACGTTGTTTCCGCCCAGGGCCGAAAGACCGTATTTAAGAGCCGAATATGCAAGCTCGCGTTCTTTTTCGTCCTCGCTCTCAAGCATAGGCTTAAGTTCCTCGTAAAATGCCCCCCTGACAGTCGGATCATTTGCCAGCTTTTCGATGTCATAAAAGGGTCTTGTCCTGTTGACAGTTTCGAGATAGAACAACCCGTCTTCAAGCGATGTAAAAGCACTTTTTGAAATAACGAGCTCGGGAGAAACATCTCCCTCGAGAATGACTCTGAGAAGGGTATCTCTTCCGTATTCTTTTTCTTCTATACGCTCCTTAACTGCGGGTAAAACATCGGAAATGTTCTGCGCGCCCGAGACGTTGACCCTTTCGATCTCATAACGTCGCTTGCAGAAGCGTATCTTTTTGAAATTGGAGATAAGCTCACAGCGATCCTTTTCAAGCTCACAGTAGATAGCTCCCTTTATCCCGCATTCTCCGAAATCTCTTCCCTCAAGACAGCCGGAATACGCATAGAAGGTGTCTCCCGCCTTCATCACCTCGGAGCCCGAATGAATATGTCCCAAAGCAACATAGTCAAAGCCGCTTTTTCTGATATCGTCTATATCTATGGGACAGACCCCCTTCCCCGACTGTGTCAATTCGCCGTGCGCGCAAAGCAGGTTGACTCTTCCCGGACGTGCCGGTCCCATCCCTTTAAAAGGATTAATCTCCATTTCCGATGAGGTAAATGCATAGCCGTAGACATCGACATTTATATCGTCGAAGGACAGTCCGGACAATACGGGAGAATTGAATATGTAAACGTTTGGCGGAAACTTGACCTTTGCATATACACTGTCCGTAGCATAGGGATCGTGGTTTCCGGGAGATATAACAAAACGGCAGGAGGGATTGTCCGCAAAAGCCCTTACAAGCAACGCCGAGGTATCTCTTGTAACGTTTTCACTTTCAAAAAGGTCACCGCTTATAAGGACAAGGTCAATTCCGTTCAGCTTAACGTAGTTTATCATCGAAGAAAAGGTGGCAAAAAGCTCGTTTCTTCTCAATTCCGACTTCATTTTGTCGCCGCAAACAAATGGCGCATCAAGGTGAATATCGGCACAATGCAATATTTTTACCATAATTTCATACCTCCGTAATTATATTATACACCCTCTTTCATTTTTTTTCAACTTTATTATTGAATTATTTATACTCAATGTGCTATAATGTTTTATAAAGAATGACAATGATTGAAAAAAAGAAAAGAGGATGATCTAAATGGCTGGCTACAGACGAGGAAGGATCAACGAGGAAGTAACGAGAGAATTGGCTTCTATAATCCGCGAGGTAAAGGACCCAAGAGTACAAAAGGCAATCGTAAGCATCACCGCCGCCGACGTGTCGGCAGATATGAAATTTGCAAAGATCTATTTTTCGTGTATTGGAAATGCTGATAAAAAAGAGGTAAAAAAGGGACTTGAAAGCGCGTCCGGCTTTATGCGTAAGCAGATCGCGACAAACCTCAACCTCCGTCAGACACCCGAGTTGAAATTCATTCCGGACGATTCGATCGAATACGGTGCCAATATAAACAGACTCTTGAAGCAAGTCGAGGACGATCTTCATGACTAATAATATTACTTTGCCCGAAATATCAGACAAGCTTAAGAAAAAGGATAACATACTGATTATATGCCACGTGCGCCCCGATGGCGACACGTTGGCTTGCGCATTCGCTTTAAGCCATGCACTTAAAGCAATGGGCAAAAAAACGGTGATCACTTCAAGCGATCCCGTTTCAGACAGACTGTCTTTTTTGTGCGATGACAGTGTATATCTGCCCGACAGCATACCGCACGGCTTTTGTCCCGATGCAGTCGTAGCCGTCGACGTTGCAAGTATATCTATGCTCGGCGATTGCAACAAGCTTCTCAATATGGCAGAATCGATCAAGATAGACCACCACAACCCGCTTGAACAGTATGCTGACTACAACTATGCCGACAGTCAAAGTGCCTCTTGCTCGGAAATAATATTCGATCTTCTGAACGAGATGAAAGCAGATTTTTCCTTCAGAATATGCGAGCTTCTTTATGCAGGCATAAGCTTTGATACCGGATGCTTCAAGCATTCAAACGTAAATGAATCCACCCATACGAAAGCAGCATATCTCGTTTCAAGAAACGTCGATACCGCAAATATTAATCAAAAACTGTTCGGTAACAAAACCAAAAACGAGATCGAGGCATTGAAGCTTGCTTACAATAACCTTGAATTTTTCGCAGACGGTAAAATTGCCGTGACCTGCATAACCAATGCCGACCGTGAAGCCAAGGGTTTATCTATGGACGACGTATCCGATCTGGCACAGATCCCCTTTGAGATAAACGGTGTATTGATCGGCATAACCTTAAAAGAAAAGGACGATGCTCCCGGAAATTATAAGGTGTCCATGAGAAGCCAACCAACGGTAGACGTGGGAAGTGCATGCAAAAGGCTTGGCGGCGGCGGTCATAGATGTGCAGCAGGCGGACTGGCCGTTGCAGACTCGAGGGGAGCTGCGATCAAGCTCGCAGTCGATGCCGCCCTCGCTGAAATTCAGTAAAAGGAACATAAAATAATGTCAGAAAATACCCCTATGGGAGTTATATGCATAAACAAGCATGGCGGTGTGACCTCTCACACCGTCGTTAATATGGTGCGACGACTGTATAACACCAAGCAAGTGGGGCATACAGGCACTCTTGACCCGCTTGCAACGGGAGTTTTACCGGTTATGGTGGGGCGTGCAGTCAAGGCTTCTGAGTTTTTGACCGCCGAGGACAAGGGATATATCGCTGAAATGCGACTCGGCACAGTCACCGACTCGGGAGATATAACGGGTAACATCATAAGCCAAAATAGTGAATTTCCCTCGGCTGAAGAAACGAAAGAATGCATAAAAGGATTCGTCGGAAAGATCAGCCAAGTTCCGCCAATGTACAGTGCATTGAAGGTGAACGGACAAAAATTGGTCGATTTGGCGAGAAAAGGCATCGAAGTGGAGCGGAATGCGAGAGAAATCGAGATCAGTTCCATAGATGTGGAGGAAACAGACGCAAAAAACGGCGAATATCGCCTTACAGTTTACTGTTCAAAGGGTACTTACATACGCACACTTTGCACCGATATCGGCGAAAAGCTTGGCTGTGGCGCAACAATGACAAGCCTCTGCAGAATAAAAAGCGGAAGCTTCGTGCTTTCTTCCTCTTATACAACGGAACAGCTCGAGAATATGACGTATGAAGAAAGAGTAGCACTTCTTCGCCCGATCGACAGCCTGTTCAGTGACCTCGAAAACATTACTCTGCCCCCGTTTTTTGAAAAACTGGCAAAGAGCGGACTTGAAATATATCTGAAAAAGATTGGCAAAGCTCTCCAAAATTACCCCGTCGGAAATAGGGTTAAGCTGTGCGACGGCAATGGATTTTTCGCACTCGGAGAGATCCGCGATTACCCCGACGGACGCGCGATCAAGCCTATCAAGCAGTTTGTGCTTTAATTTTTATTTGTAGGAATAATGTTATGAATAATAAACTCACAGTAACTATAGGCAATACGCCTAAGACATTCTTTTTCCAGAACGGCTTTTATAGTAGGAGAACAGGTATTTCCCCGATACATAAGCATTATTATACTGAAATACATATCGTAACAGACGGAGAAATCAACTACTCGCTCGACAAAAAAAGCTTTACGGTGGGCAACGGAGAAATACTCGCCATACCACCGAACAAGCTTCATTCCTGTTGCTCGTTCACAGAAGGTGCCAAACATTGTTCTTTTTTGGTAGATGCACCGTTAAAAAAGATTGTCAGATCCCCACTGCCGCCGGAAACAGTAAAACTGTTCTTTAAAGAAATAAATAAAACGGAGACCAACGGCAATTACGCAACGGTTGCATCGTTTCTTTCTTTGATATACAATATGATATTTGATAGTGAGAAGGTTTCTGTCGAAAGGATAGTCGACTATTCGTTTATCATCGAAGAATATCTAAAAATCAACTATGCAAGGGATATTAAGCTCTCCGACCTTGCATCCGAGCTCAATCTTTCCGAAAAGCATACCGAACGTCTCGTAAAAAAATACACGGGCAACACCTTTAAGCAAGAACTGGCAAACATTCGAATAAAGACCGCACAAATGCTCATAGCTTCAACCAATATGACAATGACCGAAATCAGCGAATACGTCGGCTACAACTCATACAGCGGCTTTTATAAGGCATACAAAAAGAATATATAAAAATAAAAATCCCACGTAACGGTATTTCATTTTTGGATATAGCCCTAATACTACTATTTGCGCGTCACGTGCGCCTTAGATCAGCCTATCAACTATGCGATTGTTATCAGCTCCCCAGCAAACAGGCTATGATAAAAGCAGACAGCGAAGAGGCAACAATGCAGAGAATAACAATCCGGTGGATTGAAAAAAGGGTTACCCGAAACGCACGAAGTAAGTTTTTTAGGCGAGCCTGTGTGAGCCGCTCCGTGACCGAACCGCAGTAAACGGTAGCACGCCGCTGCGCCAATAAATAACTTCATTTCTTTTTTGGGAGCGTGAACAAGCGGGGAACCCCCGCGGGCAAAAACGGCGCGCCGCGCCGAAAAGCAAATCCCCAAAACCATTGCAAACACTGAAGAAATCGCCTTTATTTATGCGGATTTTCGGCACTTTGCAAATTTACAAAAATGCGTAAAAATCGGGTTTGACCACAGTTTGTCCCACTTCCGCGCAAAAACAAGAAAAATTGAATAGATATCCGGGTGTGGCGCAGCTGGGAGCGCGCGACATTTGGGATGTTGAGGCCGCAGGTTCGAACCCTGTCACTCCGACCAAATTTGCGGATTCGTCCGCATACGAAAGCCGCAAAGCAGGGATGCTTTGCGGCTTTTAAACACTTTAATGGGAGATAATAATCATGTATAAACAAAAAGAAATTAAAGAATGCGATAAATTCATTAACAGATACATATTGCGAGCCAGAAAATTTATTGAATATGCATGTTTTCAGTATGGAAAATACAACTATGCGATAAGTCAAACTCCAAGTGCAGATTTTATAAGTGATTTTCAATATTTTGTACTTACCAAAAGTACAAAGTCGCTGGAGTCTATTAGAAAATTATTACATATGGGACATACTGAGGATGTTTTTATACTTGCTAGAACTATGTTTGAAGGTTATCTATCAAGTAGATATATTGAAGAGAAGTATGATGATACATTTATTAATGATTTCATTTTAGTTCCACAACTAATTGCGCAAAGGAAAGTTATTTACGAAAATGACAAAGCAAGAATAAGAGGAACCGATGAGGTAATACAATTTCTTCAAAGAAATCCTTCACAAATGAAGATTGGCAAAGATAAGAATTATTTCTATGATTTATATGCATATTTGTGCGACTATGCCCACTGCAATTTTTCAACTCTATATTACTACATAGGCAAAGATGATAGTTATACCTGCGACAATGTTGTCAATGCATATTTAGTAAGAGTAATCGTTCTATTCATATATACAAAAACATTCGAAAGTATTGTCACAGTTGAAGGTGAAGAC
This sequence comes from Clostridia bacterium, assembly GCA_017441005.1. Lineage (GTDB taxonomy): Bacteria > Bacillota > Clostridia > Oscillospirales > CAG-272 > RGIG1995. Next base: position 17,810 of record JAFSAM010000004.1, read on the forward strand.
TTTTTAAACGCAAGAGAAGAAAAACAATGTTATGATCTTGTAAAAAGTGCTTCTCTCTTCCTGTA
>JAFSAM010000025.1 GCA_017441005.1 Clostridia bacterium
AAAACCTTCTATTCTTGCTCTGTTTTTTCTTTCTGTCGATATGTCAACTTCGTTGACTCGATATGCTTTCACTTCGTTCAAGCTCGATATATTGTCGCTCAGCGCCAATTCGATATGAGATAAATCCCTTGTTTGCGGAGCAAACATATCGAGCCGTAGGCATATCGAGTTGCGATAGCAACATATCGAAAATCCCGTTAGGGATTTATCTCGATGCGTGATTTGTCCGTTAAGGACATCACGCATATTCGGGCGGTGTTTTTTTGTGTTTTTTTCGCCAATTAATCATTATTTTTGATGTATTTTTGTCAAACAAAGATATTTTTCCCAAAAACCGTTGACATTTTGTCTACAGTATGTTATGCTTTTTGTAGACAAGATGTATACACTTTAAAATGATCTGTTATTTTACAAGTTGTTTATATTTCGTTGAATACTCGATGTGAAAGAGGCTTGTATAATTATGTCACAAAATTTGATCCGTCATAAAAATAATATGGAAAGGAGAATTACTATGACACCTGTGCCCACAAAAGAAGACAGCAAATCGGACAACGTAAATCTTACGGAAAGTATTGCCTGCCCCTCCGCAAAAGAAAACGGGCATAGGCTCCTCAAGAATCTTTCTCTTACGTTTTTATCTTTTTTTATTACTATGCTGTTTGCCACTGCTGTCGTTTATGCCGTTGTATCAAACACAAGAAAAACAGATCTGCCGCAAACACAAACAGATCCGCCGAGCACGATAGAAAGCCTATTCATCGGAAACTTGCCGATTACCGATACAGATTACATACAGACAGAAAAAAGCGATGTACCGACAGATAAAGCTTCCGACGCAGCAAACGATACTACTGATGATATGCCTGTTACCGATGGACATGAGAGCTACATCCCGACCGACGCTGATGTTCCGACAGACGGTACAGCAAAACCGAATGAGCCGCCTAAAAAGCAAAATGTTATACTAAGTGTCAATAACATCCTACAAAATCCCGAGTTGCCAAACGGATGCGAGGTTGTATCATTGTCAATCGTCCTTTCACACTACGGTTTCCCCATTTTTCCACTCGATCTTTACAATAAATATATGCCGAAGGCCCCCTACAAAAACGGAAATCCGAGGTATTACTATATAGGAGATGCAACGGGCGTGGGACTCGGCTGTTACGCCCCTTGCGTCGTTACAACGGGTAACGGTTATCTCGCAGAGCAAGGCTCGGAATTAAAGGCTTATGATGTCAGCGGTCATCCTTTTGAGCACTACGAAAGTTATATCGAACGCGGTATTCCCGTAATTATTTGGGGGACTGTCGAGATGAACGCGAACGACAAGCTTTGCTGGGAGGGAATACTGGGCGGTCAGTACGTTAACTGGCACGCCTACTCGCACTGCCTTGTTCTTATCGGTTATACCGAATCGACCTACGTATTCTGCGATCCATTGGTGGGAATAGTTGAATACGGCAAGCAGGCGGTCTCCGATTCATTTAATATAATGTACAATCAGGCTTGTATAATCGAATGAACACTCTTGTTTACAATTTGTTTATAATTCGATGAATACTTGATGAAAACACCGCTGTTACAATACGGTTGTAGAATGACAAAACAATCACATGGGAGGACATTATGTTTACTTTATCATACCGAAGAAAAATATTAGCTATTGCTCTTTGTCTCGCTTTTCTTTTGTCCTTGGTTTCCTGCGCAAAACCGGGAGAAGAAACGTCGATACTTAAAGAGGATTCGTACGATGAATTGATCGACGAGGCAAATCAGCAAACTTCGAATGCCACCTCAAACGGACATCCCGAAGAAACAAGTCCTATTGAAGAAACGGTACCCCCTACGGCGATTGAAGGCGAGGGCTTTATGATGCCTGATTCACGCGAGGACCCCGACAAAAAAGCCGACTACTCCTCCACCTTCAAAAACTATCAGGGCAATATAAACGTGATCGCCAATGCCTCCTGTGATATTCCGAGGCTTGACAACTACTCGATCTATGCCGTAAAACAAGCCCCCTTCACACAGGAATTTACCGATAATGCACGTTCTCTGCTTATGGGCGAAACACCGATCTTTGAAGGCGCATTTCTTAGGCTCGAAACAAAAGTAAACGGTATCCTTGCTTCCATAAAGGAAACGGGAAGTCAGTCGCTTATCGAAGTGTACGAAAAGCAACTCGACGAGCTTTTACCCGCAGACAAGCGCGATCTTTCTTCGTTTTCTCTCAGTCAATTCCCCTCCGACGGTCTGCTAACCAAAACAAAGGATCTTTACGCAGTCAAGCCGTACTATGAGTGGCAAAACTCTCTCTACCCCGAGGGCGATTATCTCTATGCAATATCCGACGGCAGCGACGGTATATACCACTCATTCACCGTTGTTAATTCAGAAAACGACGGCAACAGCTTGGAATACACCAAAAATCGTTTCCACTTTTCAAACAACGTAAGTGTCAGCGTATTGACTCTTTCTCAATTCGAGGAATTATTCGGAGACAGCGACAAATATACGTCGGACGCTTCCTACAGCACAGTCCCCGAAAACTACAAGGGACGACATGTTGCTTCAAACAAGAAAACAGCTACCGTTTACGTTCCCGAAACCGACAAGAAGCTTGAGATCACATCAGAAAAAGCGGTCGAAGTGGCTGACGCATTCCTCGAAAAGCTCGGAATTACCGATTTCGGCTGTTACACAAACGAACTGACCGCAGACGAGCTTTTCTCCGTAAACGGCAATATAGTTGTTTACAGAACGGCATATACACTCACCTATTACCGCAAGCTTGACGGAATATTCCTCACACAGTCAAGCGGAACAAAGCACAACGAGGCGCTTGAAGCCTCCTACGGAGAAGCAAAGAAATACTGGAGAGGCGAAAAGATCGTTTTCAACATAAATGACGACGGCATTGTAAAATTCGTCTATGACAGCCCTCTTGAAATTACCGAAACCGTATCATCAAACATTACCGTAAAAGCATTCGACGAGATCAAGCCGCTTTTCGAAAGTGTAATTAAGACTAATAACTCAAAGTATCCCGATTTTTATTACACCTATCACGTAGACAAGGTCAGACTCAGCTATTCCAGGATCAGCGCCGGCGCTTCAAACTACGAGACGGGACTTATAGTTCCAATGTACGATTTCTCGGGTATAAGCGAGCTTACGTACGACGGACTTGTCTCTTCCCCGCAGCTGACTCATTCGACCTTCCTTGCCATCAATGCCATCGACTGCTCCGTGATCCATCCGCAGCACGGTTATTATTGATACTTGTAAAACGAAGTATAGTAGTGTATAATATCTAAAGAACGCAGTTTTGCTTCTGCGTTCTTTAGCCGTTTTTTGAGGTAAAATTATATGAAAAAAAGAATTCTTATAGTCGAGGACGAGGAGCCTATCGCAAAAATGATCGCCCTTAATCTCAAAGTCGCAAATATGACTCCGGTTATTTTTGCCGACGGAGCTGTAGCTGAAAGATCGCTCGTCACCGACCACGATTATGACCTTGCCCTGCTCGACGTTATGCTCCCCGGTAAAAACGGCTTTGAGCTTCTGGAGGCTCTGAAGCCCTATAATATTCCCGTCATATTTCTTACGGCAAAGGACGATATCAATTCAAAAGTCCAGGGACTTACCGGAGGTGCTGAGGATTATATCGTAAAGCCCTTCGAGCTTATGGAGCTTCTTATCAGGATCGACAAGGTAATTTCAAGAAATCAAAAAGCTCCGACTCTTATTACAGTCAGAGACCTTGAAATCAACACCTCCGAGCATACGGTACGGAAAAACGGCATTGAAATCCCTTTGAAAAAGATGGAATTCGAGCTTTTAGCCATACTTGCAAAAAACAAAAACATCGCTATCTCAAGAAACGATCTTATCGGTCTTGTCTGGGGCTGTAACTATATGGGAGAAACGCGAACTGTCGACGTCCACATAGGTCAGCTCAGAAAAAAGCTTGATCTTCACGATTGCATAAAAACCATACCGAAATTCGGCTACCGACTGGAGGACTGATTTTGAAGCTACGCACAAAACTTGTCATTATAAGCAGTTTTATTCTGCTTTTTGCGCTTTTGCTTACCGATTTTTTTGTGCTTGACCGCTATTCCGACAATGCAGTAAAAGAGGCGACAAGCGCAGGATGTAACGATAGCCTACGGGTAAAATACGAGTTTGAAAGCTTTTTTTCAGGCTTTTCCGGCAACAACGAAAAGCAAATGATCGCATATCACTTTAAATACAATCAAGAATTATATACCGTCTGCTATAAGAACGGCGAGGAATATTACAACAACACTGTCTTTTCTCTCGAGGAGCTCAAAAGCGGCAAATGGCACGATTCGTTTGAATTGCCCTACAAAAAGCTGGACTACAAGGACAAAAAGCTTCTTGTTTTTAAATTCGATTCATTCGGTTCAAGCTTTTTTAACATAGTCGATATTACAGATACCTACGAAAAAATATTTTCTCTTGCCGTCACAATGGCTTTTGTGTCGTTGGCGGTTACCGTCATATCGGTTATACTCATCTCTTTGATCATCAAAAAAACGCTTTCGCCATTAAAGCTACTGTCCGAGGGAACAAAAAGCATCGCGGGCGGTGACTACTCAAAAAGAGTGGCTGTTAAATCGAGCAACGAAATAGGCTCGCTTGCAAACGATTTTAATTCAATGGCGGAGGCGATCGAAAAGCATTCAAGGGAGCTTTCCGAATCCGAAAAAAGAACTGCCCTGCTTATGGCAAATCTTACACACGAGCTTAAAACGCCCCTCACTGCCATTTCGGGATATGCACAGTCGCTTCGTACCCTTAAGCTGTCCGACAGCGACAAAGACGAGGCTCTGGCATATATTGACGGCGAAAGCAAAAGGCTTGACCGTCTTTCAAAAAAGATGATCCGACTGCTTGAAATTGACCGTAATACCGAAATCGCCTTTGAAGAAATTGCTGTGGACAGACTGTTTGACGAGGTAATCAGAACCTGCTCCTCATTTGCAAAAACAAAAAGCGTAGAGCTAGTAAAGGGTCAATGTGACGGTATTATTTTCGGCGACTTTGATCTTTTATGCACGGTGTTTATTAATTTGACGGACAATGCGATCAAAGCATCCGAAAACGGCTCATCCGTCGAGCTTTTCGCAGAAAATAACGGTCTTTTTGTACGCGATCACGGTATGGGAATCCCAAAAGACGAGATCAGCAGAATTACAGAGCCTTTTTATATGGTCGATAAATCGAGAAGCCGCAAAAACGGCGGCTCGGGACTCGGACTCGCCTTGGTAAAGGTGATACTGAAGCACCACGGTTTTACACTCAGGATCGAAAGTCAGCCTAACATAGGCTCGACATTCGGTGTTATTACTGAAACAGAATAAAAAACTGAGGGGGATGTGATGAAACACTCCACCTCAGTTTTTTGTTTGATTGTAGACCTTGCTATTGCGGAAAAACTTACGCGACTTTTCTTGCTCCGCCCCCGGCGGCGCAAAGTGGCACTCCCTATCTTGCCGGTACCCGGCGCTCGCGTTCAAATCTCTCTCACGCATAAAAAAATACGACGGTGATGGTTTTACCATACCGTCGTATTTGAAGACTGACCCTAATTTTAATACAAATGCACCACCTTTTGTAGATAGGGGGTGCAAAATCATTTTAGGGGGGTACAACCGCACTTAATCATCCATCGGCTTAAAAACCGGAGTTCCATTTTCGACGACCACTGAGCCAATAACGCCCGTTGCAGTATAAGACAAATCTGCAAGGTTATTGCCGTTGACTTCTATGTTTGCGCTGTAGACTTCATAATAAACGGGAAGGTCTTGGGGATCTTTTGACGAAAACGAGGGCGAAACAGCCGCTACAAACAGATCTACTGAAGGATTATCGGTAGTTGAAGTATCATAAACAACAATGGATTCCTTTGTGGTTGTATTAAAAACGGATATTATAGAACGGTGTAATCCCGAACCCCATGAAGAAGCAATCAACAAATCCAGATTTCCATCTCCATCATAATCCCAGGGCACGGCATTTACAAATCCGAAGCCGCCAAAAGATTCGCAAATGGAATATACCTCACCATCAATTAGTGCGTGTGAGACACAGGAATCACTGAACTTAAAAATCTTGATATCTGTCTGTGTGGCAACTGAAAGCGGAGTAACATTGTAACAATGCTCCTCGTCGAGTTTCATTCCGGCAGACAAGCCACCTAATTCCACTTCACCAATAATGGACATAAATTCATCTACAGAATCTTTAGTGCATGATGTATTCATATTGTCGACATTGCTTCCGCTTTTATCTGAATTGTCGGCGTTTGTTTGACAAGCCGCCAAAGAAATCAATACGATTCCAGTTAGAAGCAAGCAGAATAGGCGTTTCATTGCAGATAACCTCCCACTTAATTTATAATTAAAGCATACCATACAAATATGAACTTTTCAACATTTTAACGATTATCGGCTACAATTCAACGATTACCTCTGTAAACCAGCGATTATGCCTATGATTTAACGATTTGCTATCTTTCAACGATTTGAAGGACACCTAATTGGATGATGAATCGTTGCTTATCCCATTCATAAGTTAGAAAAATACTGATTTTGGGTATAAAATAACCGCCATTCCGTTGTATCAGAATGACGGTTATTCTTTGTCTATGGGCTACGAAAAAGATATTATCGGCAGTTTTGCGTATGAATTCGAACTCACTTCTGCATGTATTATATCATAATTCGTTATTCAAATCAATGCTTTGCGGAGCAAAGCTACCTTTTCTCTCCTCTTTTCACTCTTATCTTTTCTCCGGAAACGACAATTTTAGAGAAGAGAGAAGAACGAATAGAGAAAAGTGAAGAGAAGAAAGTTGTATAGTAAAAGTGGACACAACGAAGAGTGAATGGTAAAATACATTCAAGAGGTGTTCACAATGAAACGAACTTTCAACAAAGAATTTAAAGTCAAGGCGTGTGAGCT